>NZ_CP128595.1:2412500-2587874 GCF_030444335.1 Polaribacter huanghezhanensis
AGCAGATCTTTTTACAGTAGTATTAAACCCAAGTAACGATGGCGTAAACACAACACAGTTTGAAGTTTTAATTACCGGAACACAGGTAGATGCCAAAGTTACTGATGGAGAAGAAGATAGAAATTGGAGCGCTGTTTGGAAAAGTGCAACAAAAATTTTAGACAATGGTTGGTCTGTAGAAATGAAGATTCCGTATGCTGCTTTGCGTTTTTCTAATGAAGAAATACAAACTTGGGGAATTAATTTTGGAAGAAAAATCATCAACTTAAACTCACAATATTCTTGGAATCATATTGACAATAAAATTGGAAAGTGGACACAATACGATGGGATTTTAAAAGGTATTAGAAATATTGATCCACCAACTCGTTTAAGTTTTTATCCTTATGCTTCTACTTCAGTCTCTCATTATGATGGAGAAACAAAATACAACAACAACTTAGGATTGGATTTAAAATACGGAATTACAGAGAATTTTACACTAGACTTAACGCTAGTTCCAGATTTTGGACAAACGGCTTTTGATAATGTTACCCTAAACCTTGGACCATTTGAACAACGTTTTAACGAACAAAGACAATTTTTTACAGAAGGAACAGAATTGTTTAATAAAGGAAGATTGTTTTATTCTAGAAGAATTGGAAACAGACCTGTTGGTTATTACGACGCCTATGATAATTTAGCCACCAACGAAGAAGTTTATGAAAATCCTAATAAAGTAAACATGTTAAACGCTTTAAAAATTTCTGGAAGAACAAAAGGTGGATTAGGAATTGGTTTTTTTAATGCTATTACAGATGAAACAAAAGCAACCATTAAAAGAACAGTTACCCAAGGAAATACCACCGTAGACGAATATTACAAAAAAGTAACGGAACCTTTTGCCAATTACAATGTATTGGTTTTAGATCAACAATTCAACCAAAACTCTTCGGTAACATTTATCAACACAAGTGTGTTAAGAGAAGGAAAATTTAGAGACGCAAACGTAACTGGTTTGTTATATCATTTAACAAATAAAGCAAATACTTATTTTGCTGATGGATATATAAAAACGAGTAATATTAAAGAAAACGGCACTACAGAAACTGGATATGGATTTGATTCTAGCATCGCAAAAACCGCCGGTAATTGGCAAGGAGAAGTTGGATATAATATGGAAGATGATAAATTTAATTATAACGATTTAGGTTTTCAAAGAAGAAACAATCAACAAACCGTATATGCAATGATGAGCTACCGTATTTTAAAACCAGTTGGTCGGTACAATAGTTTTAAAGTAAATTTTAGATTGTTCAATAGTTTTTTATACAAACCTGGGGTTTACACTGGTAATAGCTATAGAGTAGGTTTTTTTGCAAGCACAGACAAACGTTTTTCTTTTGGACTAAATGCAAAAGGGAAAATTGGTAAGCAAAAAGATTTCTATGAACCTAGAAGAGCAATTACAGAACAACGCTTTTTAGAAAGAAACCCAGAAATTGATTTCGACGGATTTATCTCTACAGATTTTAGAAAAAAGTTTGCATTCGATTTAAAAGCAAACACTAGAAAAGTATTTGGAACAGATCAAACACGATTTGGTTTTGAACTTGGTCCAAGATATCGTTTTAGCGACAAAATGTCTGTTGTATTTAAGTTTAAATACAACAGAGATAAAAATGCAATTGGCTATGCAAATGATGATAATTCTGATATCATTTTCGGGAAAAGAAATTCAGATTCTTACGAGAATAGTTTATCAGGAAAATATAGTTTTAGCACAAAATCTTCTTTATCATTATCGTTTAGACATTATTGGCAAACCGTAAAATACAACAGTCAGTTTTACAATTTAAATACAGACGGAACATTAACAAATCATTCGTACACAGGAAATCATGATGTAAATTACAATAGCTGGAATTTGGATTTGAATTATCTGTGGGAATTTGCTCCTGGAAGTCAGTTAACCGCTTTTTATAGAAATTCAATCTTTAATTCGAACGATCAATCTGCGTTAAATTTCATCAATAATATCAACGAATTATTCAATCAACCTGCCTTGCATACTTTTTCTATAAAGTTTGTTTATTTTATCGATTACAACAACCTTAAAAAGATTTTTTAAGCCTATTTTTTCTTTTATCCGCGAAACTATTAACCATCTAATTGTCCCCTTGAGCGGAGTCGAAAGGTCTATTGATTATCAATATCTTAGCAAGTTATCGACTCCGAACGAACAGGTATTGGTTTCCCTTTTTATGTAATTTTTTTTTACATCAAAAAATCGTTTTAAGATTTAATTAACAAATCAGACTGTGACATTTTATTTTCTAAGAAGTCTTTACCGTAATCAATCAAAACAAATAAAAAATGAAATTACGATCCATCTCACTATTATTTCTCTTAATTTTTCAAGTTACATTCTCACAAATAAAAACAGATAGAAAAAAAATTGCTGCAACAAGAATTACAACTCCACCAAAAATTGATGGTATTTTAGATGATGCCGCATGGAAAAATGCAGAATTGATAAAAGATTTTATTGTCTTTAGACCAGATAACGGAAAAAAAGTAGCTGATGAATATAGAACAATTGCAAAAGTTGTCTACAACGATGATGCCATTTATATTTCTGCAATGATGTATGATCCACATCCAGATAAAATACCAATGCAATTTGCAACCAGAGATAATTTTAGCCAAGCCGATTTCTTTTTGGCAACTATAAATCCAAATGACGATGGTCAAAATCCTTTTGAATTTGTTGTTCAAAGCACCGGAAATCAAGGAGACTCTAAAGTTTCTAACGGAAATGAAGATTTTAACTGGAGTGCCGTTTGGGAAAGTGCAGCAAAAGTAAACGACAAAGGCTGGGCAGTAGAAATGAAAATTCCGTATTCAGCTTTGCGTTTTGCAAATGCGCCAGTGCAACATTGGGGTTTTAATTTTCATAGAAGATTAGAAAGATTAAATGAACAACACACTTGGACGCATATTGACAATGCTGTTGGAAGATGGACACAACATGATGGGTTGATAGAAAATTTGAAAGATATCAAACCACCAACTCGTTTAGGTTTGTATCCATATGCTTCTGCCATTACAGATTCTTACAACGGAAAAACTACAAATGATTGGAATCTTGGTTTGGATTTAAAATATGGATTGTCAGAAAACTTTACATTAGATGCCACGTTAATTCCTGATTTTAGTCAAGCTGGTTTTGATAATGTCGAATTAAATTTAGGTCCGTTTGAACAGCAATATGCAGAGCAAAGGCAATTTTTTACAGAAGGAACCGAGTTATTTAACAAAGGAAGGTTGTTTTATTCTAGAAGAATTGGAAGTTCTCCAATAGATCAATTTGATGTTTCTAGTCAATTAAATACCAACGAAGAAATTATAGATTATCCCAGGAAAGTAACCATGTTAAATGCCATTAAAATTTCTGGAAGAACAAAAAATGGCTTAGGAATTGGATTTTTTAATGCAATCACAGGAAAAACCGAAGCTATCATTAAAGACAACAGTAACGGAAAAACTAGAAAAGTAGTTACAAGTCCGTTTTCTAACTACAATATTTTAGTGATTGATAAGCAGTTCAATCAAAACTCTTCTATCACATTAATCAACACAAATGTTACAAGAAATGGAAATTTTAGAGATGCAAATGTAACGGGATTTCTTTGGCATGTAGAAACTAAAGACAGCAAATATAATGTAGATGGTTCAGTAAAAATAAGTAATATTTTTGATGATGTAAACAATCCAAATACTGGATATACTTATGATACTAGCTTCGGAAAAAATGCTGGAAGATGGAATTGGGAAATCGGTTATAATTTTGAAGATCAAAATTTTAACCCAAATGATATGGGAATCTTATTTAGCAATAACGAACAACAAATTTATGGAAGCGCTGGATTTAGAACATTAAAACCAGAAGGAATTTTTAATAATTATGGTTTTAATTTTTATAACAACTTGCAATATCAATATGAATCTGGAATTTACACAGGCTATCAAGCAGGATTAAACTTTAATGCACAAACTAAAAAAAGATTTAGTTTTGGTGCCAATATAAATTACGGTTCTGTTAGCAAAGATTTTAATGAACCAAGACAAGGAAATACTAGCGGCGTTTATTTCACCAGACCAGAAAGATTGAATTTAAACTACTGGATAGATACAAATTCTCAAAAAAAACTACAAGTAAATTTTAACATGTATTCTTCTACATATTTTAACAATTCAATGAGTAGTTTTGGTTTTGGAATAAGTCCTAATTACCGTTTTAATAATCAGTTTTCTTTAAGCTATAACTTTAATTACAGTAAAACTCTAAACGATCAAGGCTATGTAGATAAAGTTGGTGGCGATATTATTTTTGGAGAAAGAGATAGAAAAAGTTACGTAAACTCAGTTTCTGGGAGATACAATTTTAGCACAAAATCTTCTTTATCATTATCATTTAGACATTATTGGAGTTCTGTAGATTATACAAATAATTACTTTAAACTAAATACTGACGGAAGTTTATCTTCTACAACTTACAACAACGGTAGCGATGTAAACTTTAATAGCTGGAATTTAGATTTAAATTATATCTGGCAATTTGCTCCAGGAAGTCAGTTAATAGCATTGTACAGAAATACAATTTTCAATCAAGATTCTAATTCTAGTTTAGATTTCTTCAAAAATTTAGACAATCTATTTCAGCAACCAAATCAAAATGTGTTTTCATTGAGAGTGGTGTATTATATCGATTACAACAAACTAAAAAACATCTTTTAAGTTCCATTAAATAAATTTAAAGACCTTGTTGTGTGAAAGCTTCAAGGTCTTTTCTGTTTTTATAACATATTTTTAATACTTTCGTTGTATCGATATATTATTATGATAATTGCTAAAAACATACATAAATCTTACGGAAACGTTAACGTTTTAAAAGGGGTAGATTTACACATAAAAAAAGGTGAAGTTGTTGCTATTGTTGGTCCTTCTGGCGCAGGAAAAACAACTTTATTGCAAATAATTGGCACCTTAGACAAACCACAAACTGATATTGATTATGAATTGACTTTAAATGCGACTTCTTTAAAGGGAATTTCTGACAATCAACTTTCTAAATTTAGAAATCAACACATCGGATTTATTTTTCAGTTTCATCAATTATTACCCGAGTTTACTGCCTTAGAAAATGTTTGCATTCCTGCGTTTATCGCAAAAAAAGAAAAGAAGGAAACCGAAAAAAAAGCCAAAGAAATCTTAGATTTTTTGGGCTTAGAAAATCGATATCAACACAAACCAAATCAACTTTCTGGTGGAGAACAACAACGTGTTGCGGTTGCTAGAGCATTGATTAATAATCCGTCAGTAATTTTAGCTGATGAACCAAGCGGTAATTTAGATTCTACTTCTGCAAAAAAATTACACGAACTTTTTTTTCAATTAAGAGATGAATTTAATCAAACCTTTGTGTTGGTTACACACAACGAAGAACTGGCTGTAATGGCTGATAGAACTTTAACAATGAAAGATGGTGTAATTATTTAAAACCATTTTTCTAATTCCTAAAAATGCCACTACACAAAGCCGATTTAAAAGAGTTTTTAGACGAAAAAGTTGTTTTGTACAACAATCCGAAGTTTATTGAATCTGATCCGATTCAAATTCCGCATCAGTTTTCTAAAAAAGAAGATATTGAGATTGCTGGATTTTTAACGGCAACAATTGCTTGGGGAAATCGAAAAATGATTATCAAAAATGCCAATAAATTAATGGAGCTGTTAGACAATTCTCCGCATGATTTTATTACCAATCATCAAGAATCAGATGTAGAACGATTTCAAAATTTTGTGCACAGAACATTTAATTCGGTAGATGCAATTCAGTTTGTAAAATCTCTGCAACACATTTACTTAAATCACAACGGGTTAGAGCAATCACTTGCTATTAGAGATAATACACAAAATTACAGAACAGCAATTTCTAATTTTAAACAATTATTTTTTAAAATTCCACATCAACAAAGAACACAAAAACACATCTCAGATCCTTTAAAAGGTTCAGCAGCAAAAAGAATAAATATGTTTTTACGTTGGATGGTAAGAAATGATGCTTGTGGTGTTGACTTCGGTATATGGAAAACACACAATCCAGCACACATTTCTTGTCCGATTGATGTACATTCTGGAAATGTAGCAAGGAAACTCGGTTTGCTAAAAAGAAAACAAAACGATTGGAAAGCAGTTCTAGAATTGGATGAAAGTTTACGTCTTTTAGATAAAAAAGATCCTTCTAAATACGATTTTGCACTATTTGGATTGGGCGTTTTTGAAAAATTTTAATTCAAAAAAAGTCGATTTAGTTTACTTATATTTGAAATCTAATAAAGATTTATGCAATTTAAACATCCAGAAATTTTATACTTTTTAGGGTTTGTCATCATCCCAATTTTGGTGCATTTATTTCAGTTGAAAAAGTTTAAAAAAACACCTTTTACAAACGTTGCTTTTTTACAAAAAATTGTATTGCAAACTCGCAAAAGTTCGAAGCTAAAAAAGTGGATCATTTTAGCCTCCAGAATACTACTTTTTTCTGCAATCATTATTGCTTTTTCTCAACCTTATTTTAGCGATAAGGAAGCAGAAAAAAAACAACATACTTTTATCTATTTAGACAATTCTTTAAGTTTAAATTCTAAAGGAGAAAAAGGAGATTTATTACAAAACGCCATTAAAGAAATTATAGAAAATAGTTCAGAAAAAGAATCGTACAGTTTACTTACAAATTCTGATTTTCATGAAAACATCAATTCAAATGAGCTTAAAAAAGTATTATTAAATTTACAACCTAACGTTTCTTTTAGAAGTTTAGAGGAAGTTCTACTTAAAACCGAAAGCTTTAAATCAAATAAAACAAAAACTTTATATAAACCAATATTAATATCTGATTTTCAAATAAATAAAAAAAATATAAATATAAATTTTACAAATGTAACAACGCCAATTTCTTTTATAAAACTCAATGTAGCACAAAAAAACAATCTTTCTATTGATAGCGTTTTTATAGACAATCAAAATGATAACAATTTTACAGTAACTGCTCTCATAAAAAATCAAGGGGATTTAAAAAATAATATTTCTATTGCACTTTACAATAATGAATCTGTCATCTCAAAACAAACTTTTTCTATCAAAGAAAATGAAGAAAAAATCATCTCATTCCCTATTCAAAATCAAGAAAAAATAAACAGAAAAATTGTACTTGATTTTGATGATGCTTTTAGCTTTGACAATACATTTTATTTTACTACAAATTCAACTAAAAAAATCAACGTTCTTAGCATCGGAAAAAACACTGATTTCTTGTCTAAAATTTTCACAAAAAATGAATTTAATTTCGATTCAAATTCTTTGCAAAATAGCAACTACAATATATTGCAAAAACAAGAACTTATTATCTTAAATGAACTAGAAAAATTACCTCAATCTTTAATCACATTTTTACAAACTCATTTAAAAGAAGGAAAGAGTTTGGTTATAATTCCGAATGAAAATTCGAACATCAATTCTTACAATGCTTTTTTTAGCAGCATCAAAATTGGAAACATTTTTAATAAAGTAAATGATTCTTTAAAAATTACCAACATCAATTTTAAAAATCCATTTTTTAGAAATGTGTTCTCTAAAGATGTTCAAAATTTTCAATATCCTATTGTAAAAAGCTATTACACATCTAATTTTAAACACGCTTTAAGTTTATTAAATTTTGAAAATCAACAAGATTTTATCAGTCAAATTTCTATTAAAAAGGGCAATATCTTTTGGGTTTCAAGCCCTTTAAACACTAAAGTTAGCAACTTTATAAATTCTCCGTTAGTAGTTCCTGTTTTTTACAATTTCGGAAAGTTGAGTGCCAAACATCCAAAACCATCTTATACAATTGGAGAAACAAATTTTATTGACATTGAAACTATTTTAAAGAAAGATGAAGTGCTAACAATTAAAGACGGCACAACTTCATTTATTCCGTTACAACAATTATTTGCTTCAAAAGTTACATTAGAGACTAAAGACAAACCAAATGAGCAAGGTTTATACACTGTAAATAAAGACAATATTGTTCTCGAAAATATCGCTTTCAATTATAATACATCAGAAAGTAAACTGACTTTTTTAAACATCAAAGAAGAAATTAAAGGTAATAAAAACCTCCAATATTCTGAATCTATTGCAGCAGTTTTACAGAAAAATAATGAGAAAAATAAAGTTACTTGGCTTTGGAAATGGTTTTTAGCTTTAGCTATTGTATCTTTGATCTTTGAAATATTGATTTTAAAATTCTTCAAACCATGAGTACGCTACTAAAATCAGCTACTATAATAGACCCTAGCAGTCAATTCAATAATCAAAAAAAAGACATTTTAATTACCGATGGCGTAATTGAAAAAATCGAAAATTCCATTCCAACCAAACCAAATTACACTGTTGTAAGCTTAGAAAACCTACATGTTTCTTGTGGGTGGTTTGACACCAGCGTTTCGTTTGGAGAACCAGGTTTTGAAGAAAGAGAAACCATTGCAAACGGCTTACAAACTGCTGCAAAAAGTGGTTTTACAACGGTTGCAATCAACTCAAATACAAATCCGTTTATAGACAATAAATCTGCTGTTGAGTTTTTAATCAACAAAGGAAAAGGATTTGCCACTACCCTATTTCCAATTGCTTCTCTAACTCAGAAAAGTGAAGGAAAAGAAATGGCAGAATTGTACGATATGCAACAATCTGGAGCCATCGCTTTTGGAGATTACAACAAATCAATTGCCAATGACAACTTGATGAAAGTTGCTTTGTTATACGCTCAAAATTTTGATGGATTAATTTTAAGTTTTCCAAAAAACAACTCAATTGCAGCTGGAGGATTGGCAAACGAAGGAAACAACAGCACCAAATTAGGATTAAAAGGAATTCCCGCTTTGGCAGAACATTTACAAATTGCAAGAGACTTGTTCTTATTAGAATATACTGGTGGAAAATTACATATTCCCACAATTTCTACAACAGTATCTGTAAAACTAATTAAAGAAGCAAAAAAGAAAGGATTACACGTAACCTGTAGTGTAAGCGCGCATCATTTAACATTAACTGATGATGAATTGCACGGATTTGACAGCAACGTAAAAGTTACGCCGCCTTTACGTACTCAAAAAGATTGCAATGCATTGATCAAAGCCGTAAAAGACGGAATTATAGATATTATTACTTCTGATCACAATCCGATAGATATTGAACATAAAAAAGTAGAATTTAGCGCCGCTAAAAACGGAACCATCGGTTTAGAAAGTTGTTTTGGAGCAGTAAATTCTGTACTAACTTTAGAAGAAAGCATTGAAGCGTTGACCACAAAACCTCGCGCCATTTTTGATTTAGAAACTACCTCTATAACAGTTGGCGAAAAGGCTGACATCAGCTTATTTAATCCTAAGTTAAAATACACATTTGCAAAAGAAAATATCTTATCGGCTTCTAAAAATTCTGCATTTTTAGGAAAAGAATTAAACGGAAAAGCTTACGGAATCTTTGCAAACAATAAATTGGTTATCCATTAAAATTTATGAAATCAGAATTACATTATATTGTTCGTCAGCCAAAAACTGAACAAGAAAATCCGCCTTTATTGCTATTATTGCATGGTTACGGAAGCAACGAAGAAGATTTATTTTCATTTGCATCAGAATTGCCTGAAGAATTATTAATTGTAAGCGCACGAGCACCATTTGACATGAGTTTTGGTGGTTTTTCTTGGTATGAAATCGTTTTGGATGCTGATAATGAGAAGTCCTCTAACTTAGAGGAAGCAAGACAATCTTTGTCAAAAATTGCAACTTTTATCGATTACATAAAAGCAACTTATAAAACGGACCCAAATAATACGTTTTTATTAGGATTTAGCCAAGGAGCAATTTTAAGTTATGCGTTGAGTTTGAATTTTCCGAATAAAGTAAATCACGTTATTGCGTTGAGCGGTTATATTAACAAAGAATTAGTTCCGGCTTCTGTTTCTGAGCTAAATATTACTACAGATTATTATATTTCTCATGGAACGGTAGATCAAGTTTTACCCATTGATTGGGCGCGAAAAGCACCTATTTATTTAAACGAAAACAACTTAGAAAATGTATATTCTGAATATCCTGTTGGACACGGAGTTGCACCGCAAAATTTTTACAGTTTTAAAGATTGGATTGTAAAAAGGTTGTAATATTTCCTATTTGCTAGTTTCCTTATTTTGCTTTAGCTTCGTTCGTTGAAAACGAATTGTAGCATATGAAATCTTATATCAACCTTTTTTTTCTAATAATAGCAACCACAATTTGTTTGAGTTGCAAAAATAAAGAAGCACAAAAACTACAATTCAATGTGCAAGTTCCGACTGCTGGAAATGCTTGGGTTCTTGAAAATAACAACTACATTCAATCGGATATTCTTACCAAAGATGGAATTCAAAATTGGGATAACAACAAAATCAGAACCTATGTTTATTTTAAAAATAAAGGCAATCTTTCTTTAGGATTGACAGCAAAAACAGCAACTAAAAACACGAAAATTAAAGTCAGTTTTAACAATACTCAAAAAGAAATTTCTTTAACAAATACGAAATTGGATAGCATTTTTATTGGCAATTATCAGATAGAAAAAGAAGGTTATTACAATATTGATTTAGAATTACTAGAAGAAAACGCTTCTATAAACATAAAAGATGTATTAATTGGAATTTTAAACACCACTCAAGTGCTTTTTATCAAAGATGAATTTTATTGGGGACGACGCGGTCCATCGGTGCATTTAAATTATTTAGTTCCAAAAAGTGTAGAAAATATTGAATGGTTTTATAGCGAATTGATGATTCCTAAAGGTCAAGATGTAATTGGCTCTTATTATATGGCAAATGGTTTTAGTGGTGGATATTTCGGAATTCAAGCAAATTCTAAAACTGAAAGACGCATTTTGTTTTCAATTTGGAGTCCGTACAAAACAGACAAACCTTCTGAAATACCAGAAGCATATAAAATAAAACTATTGAAAAAAGGAAACGAAGTTCATAGCGGAGAGTTTGGTAACGAAGGCTCTGGCGGGCAAAGTTATAAAGTGTTTTCTTGGAAAACAGGAATCAATTATGGTTTTTTGATTGGCTCAAAACCAACCAAAAATAATAGCACCATTTACACCGCATATTTTTACAATTCCGAAGAAAATAAATGGAATTTAATTGCGCAATTTAAAAGACCAAAAACGCATACATACTTAAAAGGATTGTATTCTTTTTTAGAGAATTTTATTCCAGAACAAGGAGTTTATGACAGAAAAGGGTTGTTCAGCAATCAATGGGTTTATAATAAAAATGGTTGGCATGAGCTGAACAAGATTAAGTTTACAGCAGACAATACAGCTAGAAAACAAAATCGTTTAGATTATTCTGGCGGAATTGAAAATAATGTTTTTTACTTAAAAAATTGTGGTTTTACAAACGACAACATTGAAATTGGCACTACATTTGAAAGAATAAAAACAGGAAAACAACCACAAATTGATTTTAACAAGTTCAATTAAAAACACAATCATACTCTTAACTTAACTGTAAGCAAAAAACAACAGAAAATGAAGAATGAAAACTCAAAACTTCCAACAGACCTTGTTTCAGATATTAAAACGAGACTGAAAACTTTGAGCGGACAAATCAATGGAATTGTAAAAATGCTGGATGAAGGAAAAGACCCTGAACAAATAAATATCCAATTCAAATCCATTGACAAAGGAATACAAAAGGCACATTATTTACTTTTAGATGAAGTTTATCGAAAAGCACTTGCAATTGGGATTGTTAAAGCAGTTGCTTCTTGCCCAGGAGATTGCGGAAATGAAGAAAAAATTGCATACTTAAAAAAAGAATTTCCTAATTTGGAATTGTCTGAATTAACAGACAAACTCAAAGAAATCCAAACTATAGAAAACCGACTAAAAGACTTCAACGAAAAATAACTTAAAAAAAACTTGTTGACCCCCTACCTCTCGTTCTCATCTTTGTACTATTATTCATTTAAACTTCAAATAAGATGAAACGACAAGTAGAAATTTTCACAGCAGATTGCCCATTATGTGAACCTGTTGTAGCATTAATAAAAGAAACCGCTTGCGAAAACTGCAAAATAACGATTCACAATCTATCTGAACAGTGCGAAAGCAAAATCTGTGTAACTAAAATGGAAGAATATGATGTAAAAAGACTTCCTGCTGTTGCAGTTGATGGAAAACTAATAGACTGCTGTAAAAATGCAGAAATAACAAAAGACGATTTAGTTAACGTAGGAATCGGAAATTGTTAATTATTAACCTTAAAAGATATCAAAATGAAAATCAAAAATATATTAATCGTTTTAGTGACAATAATTAATGTTTCTATCATAACATCTTGCTCATCATCCGACAAAAAAACTGAAAAAACAATTATTGTTAAAGAATCCGATATTGTCCGAGAAAGCATTGGAGTAAATGGAATGACTTGTGTAGGTTGTGAAGTCACACTTGAAGATAATATTTCAAAAATTGAAGGTGTTGTCAGTGTAAAAGCCTCTCATACAGAAAAGAAAGCAACAATTGAATTTGATTCAACTAAAACAGATATCAAAACCATTACTAAAACTATTAAAAAATCGGGCTACAAACCTTTTAAAAACTAACTATGGAGATTTTCTTGAATTTTGGCGAAAAGATAGATGGTTATGACTACAAAGTCATCAATGAAAGAGATGCAAGAGCAAGTGCAGGAATAATGTTTTTGCTTGGTGTTTTAAGTCTTTTCTCAGTTCACCTTTATAGAACTATATTTTGGGCTGAACTCTTTTCAATTACTTTCATCATAGAGTTTATTGTAAGAATTCTAATAAACCCAAGATATGCACCATATATGCTAATTGGAGGTTTAGTAGTTAGTAATCAACAACCTGATTGGGTAGAAGCAAAACCAAAAAGGTTTGCTTGGTTATTAGGTATGGTTTTAGGAGTAATTATGACTTATTATATCATTTTTGACATTATTACACCTATAAGACTTGCTATTTGCTGGTTGTGTCTATTTTTAATGTTTGTTGAATCTGTTTTCGGAATTTGTTTGGGTTGTCTTCTATATAAAAAACTCAAATGGAAAACTTACAATTGCCCAGGCGGAATCTGTGATGTTCCCTCACCGCCATACAACAAAAGGAAATTGGTAATAATTGCAGCCTTTTTAGGTCTCTTCTTTCTGACTTATGTGTCATTGAAATCATATAAATTTAATGAAAAACCAAAAATTATTATTATCAAAGAATAAGCTAAAAAGAAGAATGCTAGCAAGTAAAACTGTATAAAAAATAATAGCGGTTTTAGTACTAAATCAAAGGTCGTGGTATTATCCTTGCACAAGTTTTAGTAGTAATATGAAAGATAGGCTTCTTGAAATAAATGGCTATTCTTACACTAATCGTACGTTGGCGAAGCATAAAAAAATTACACTTTAATTTTCAATCCATCAAAAGCCAAAAACACATTTTTGGGTAATGCTTTTTGAACTTCGTTATGAAAACCTAATTTGTGGCTAATATGAGAAAAGTAAGCACGTTCTGGATTTATTTCTGCTACAAATTCTAAAGCTTCTTCTAAATTAAAATGGGTAGGATGCGATTCTTGTCGCAATGCATTTACAACCAGTACTTTTACACCTTTTAATTTTTCTTTTTCTGTATCAGAAATTGTTTTTACATCTGTTAAATATGCAAAATTTCCAAAACGATAACAGGTTACAGGCAACGTTCCGTGCAAAACTTCTATGGGTGTAACTTCTACTCCATCTAAATAAAAAGCGGTATCATCAATTATATTTACGGCAACTTTTGGAGCTCCAGGATATCTGTTTTTTGTAGTAAAAATATATTCAAACCGTTGTTGTAAACTTTTCAACGTTCTTTTATCCACATAAATTGGCACCTCTCCCATTTGATAACTAAACGGTCTTACGTCATCAAAACCTGCTGTATGATCAGAATGTTCATGTGTAAACAAAACTCCATTGATGCTTTGTACGTTTTCTCGCAACATTTGTGTTCTAAAATCTGGACCACAATCCACAATATAATTTATGTCATCCCAAGAAACCATAATAGAAGAACGCAAACGCTTGTCTTTTATGTTTTTAGACAAACAAACCGGATGATTATTTGTAATCATTGGTATTCCTTGTGAAGTTCCGGTGCCTAAAAAAGTAATTTTCATAAACGATAAGAAGTGTTCTATACACGTACAAAAATAAGATAAAATTTGACTAGAAAAGCTTAATTTTAGTACATTTGTTTTATAAAATTTTATCCATGGGAATTACGTTAAAAGGAGATCAAAAAATTACCGCAGTACCATCAACTAAAAGCAAATCGTTGCGTGTAAATTTAAATGCACATATTTATGGAACTTTTGCAGAAATAGGAGCTGGTCAAGAAACGGTGCGTAATTTTTTTAGAGCTGGTGGAGCTTCTGGAACAATTGCAAAAGCAATGAGCGCGTATGATAAAGATTTTTCTGATGCGATTTACGGAGTTGAATCTGACAATCGGTACGTAACTGAGCCAAGATTAAAGACAATGCTTTCTCATGAAATTGAGCTGATTGAAGAACGTTTGAGTAGGAAAAAACATCCAGATAAATTATTTTTTAGTTACGCTAATACAGTTGCTACGATAAATTTTAGCAAAAAATTTAAAGGTCATGGTTGGGTTGGAGTTCGTTTTCAATTAGATCCTTTAGAAGAATACAACGAGATTGTATTGCATTTGCGTTTTAAAGAAACCGACGCTCGTCTGCAACAAGAAACCCTAGGTATTTTAGGTGTAAATCTAATTTATGGCGCGTTTTACATGAATGACAATCCAAAGGAATTGGTGAAATCCTTTTACGACAACTTAAGTAAAGATCAATTAGAAATTGATATGGTTAATTTCTCTGGACCACGTTTTATGTATGTTGACAATCGTTTGATGAGTTTACAATTGGTTAAAAATGGTATGACAAATGCTGTGATGTTTGATTCTGACGGACACAATTTATTGCCAGCACAAGTTTTATATAAAAAGAACATTTTGGCTTTACGTGGTAGTTTTAGACCCGTAACCAAAGTAAATATGGATATGTTCGAAAAATCTAAAGAACTCTTTTTTAGCGAACGCAAAGTAGATCCAAAAAACTCACAAATCATTTTTGAAATTACCTTAGCAAATTTAAGAGCTGAAGGAGAAATTAATGAACGAGATTTCTTAGACAGAGCAGAATTATTATGTTCTCTTGGTCAGAGTGTAATGATTACAAATTTTCAAGAATATTATAAATTGGTAGAGTATTTTAGTGAATTTACTAAAGAAAGAATGGCTTTAGCAATGGGCGTTTACAATCTAATTCAGATTTTTGACGAAAAATATTACCGCAATGTTAGTGGCGGAATTTTAGAAGCTTTCGGCAAACTTTTTTACAGAGATTTAAAAGTATATATGTATCCGTATAAAGATGAAGAAACTGGAGAATATATTACGAGTGAAAATCTAAAAGTGCATCCAAGAACAAAAGAATTGTACAAGTTCTTTAAACATAACGGAAAACTAATCGACATTAAAGATTACAATCCAGAAATACTACACATTTTTTCTAGAAGAGTTCTAAAAATGATTCATAACAACCAAGCTGGTTGGGAAAAAATGTTGCCAGAAGGAATTGCCGAATTGATAAAAAAAGACAGACTTTTTGGATACATTAGAAGAAAAAAAGCAGTTAAGTAATTTTTAACTTAAACCTTTTTGCTTTCTTAGTGTCTAAAACAAAAACGACTAGTTGGTAGACGAAATACACTTTATAGAACGGTTACGAAATGTTCAAACTAAAGAAAAAGCCTTTAGAGAGTTAGTTGCTACTTATAAAGAACGCTTGTATTGGCATATTCGTAAAATTGTTATTTCTCATGATGATGCAGATGACGTATTGCAAAATACTTTTATCAAAATTTTTAGAGGCATCGATAATTTTAAACTAGAAAGTCAACTTTTTTCTTGGATGTACAGAATCGCAACAAACGAATCTATTAGTTTTATCAATAAAAGAGCAAAAGAAAAAAATGTTGATATTTCTGATTATCAACATAGCTTAACATCTAATTTAGATAGCGATCTTCATTTTGATGGAAATCAGATTCAACTCATATTACAAAAAGCAATCAAAAAATTACCAACAAAACAGCAATTGGTTTTTAATATGAAGTATTTTGATGAATTAAAATACAAAGAAATATCAGAAATATTAGAAACATCGGAAGGCGCTTTAAAAGCATCTTATTTTCACGCAGTAAAAAAAATTGAAGATTATATAAAAAATAATGCACATTAATTAAACCTTTGAAAGACTTTACAGTCTAAGAATTAAATGGATACAAAAAACAAATATAGTTTAGAACACATAAAGAGTACTACTCAGAATAAAAGCGGGTTTTCTACACCAGAAAATTACTTTGATTCTGTAGAAGATGCTGTGTTCTCTGAGATAAGAGCGCAATCGTTTTCTAAAGAAAATGCATTTACGACTCCTAAAAACTATTTTGAAAATTTTGAAGATTCATTATTTACTAAAATTGATTTCCCTCAAAAAGAAGTAAAAGTAATTTCGCTAAAATCTAGATTGTTACAAATAATTCCTGCCGCAGCTGCAGCAAGTGTGTTGCTTTTTATTGGATTGAATTATTTTACATTTTCAGATACAACTTCTTTTGATTCTATTTCTTCTGAAGATTTAGAAAATTGGTTAGATGATAGTTATATCAACGATGCATCATCAACCGTTAATTTTGTGGATGCCGATTTTAAAGACAGCAATGCACTAGAAGAAGATGCATCTATAAAAGATGAAGATATATTAGAGTATTTAAACACCATAGATAATACTGCATTATTAACCGAAATAGAATCGTAATGAATAAAAAAACATACATATTTACACTTATTTTTTCGCTACTTATAAGTATGCAACTATTTTCGCAAGAAAGAGGAAGCAATCAAAAAATTAAAGCTTTAAAGGTTTCTTATATTACAGAAAAACTAGTATTAACACCAGCAGAAGCTGCTAAATTTTGGCCTGTATATAACAAGTTCGAGAAAGAACGCTATCAATTATATCATGTAGAAAGAGCTAAAATGAAAAAGAAGATTGAAGTTTTAGGCGGAATTGATAAATTAACAGAAAAACAAGCTGAAGCTTTTACAAAAGACATGCTTGCTTTAGAAAAGTTAGATTATGATACAAATGTTAGATATCAAATTGCTCTTAAAAAAGTAATTTCTTACAAGAAAATGATAAAATTACAAATCGCAGAAAGAGATTTTAATAGACAACTCTTTAGAAGATATAAAAACCGAAAATCAAAAGATAAAAAATAAGCTATATCATAAAAAAAGGAGAACTAATTAGTTCTCCTTTTTTTTGTTATTTCTTATCTATTAATGCTAAACAAACAAATAATTCTGGTTTGTTAGAGGTAAATTGCTTAATCCAAATTGTCAACTCAGCTACTTCATGCGGCAACAATCTTTTTAATGCTTTCTCTAGCTCTTTACAGAATAAATCTGCGTTAAAACTTACTTTCTTTAGTACGGTTTTACTGTACTCAAACATTGCTCTTGCCATACTTAATTTCAGGGTATTATCAAGTTAAACGACTCAACTTTCATTTTAGTATTAAACTGACATAAAAATACAAAAAAAATCATCTTTTTTCAAAGATGATTTTATAAAAATACGTTAAATAACGTTTATATTTTATTCAATTTTTCTACCAAAGCATTTGCTTTCGCTTCTAACTCAGTATTAATTGCTTTGTAGTGAGCTCTTTTGTTTTCTACTCCTTTTGCATGTACTTTTTCTATTAATATATCAAAAGACTCAATTGCTTCATCTATAATAGCTTCCGTTTTCTTTGAGTTTGCAGGAGTTAACATTTGAGCGATATAACACTCTTCAATAATATCTCCTAGAGTATAATTAATATCTTTTTTTAAATTTTTTACGCTTGCCATAATTCTTCTTTATTTTGGATGCAAATTTACTATAAATTATTGACTTAAAATGTAATAATTATATTACATTTTTTCATACATCGTTCTTAATTTTTTTCTTGTGATTGTTTTTTGCCAATCTTTACCTAAAGCGTTTTCCCAAAGTGGAACTAAACTTAAAGAAACATCAATCATTGTATCAAACTCTTTGTCTGTTAGGTTTTTACACAATCCTTTAGGAATATCAATATTGTGCTTTTTAACCATTAGTTTAAATTCTGCAACTCCTTCTGGGTAAAACTCCTCTAATTGATCAAAAACAATACAGTTTCCGATTCCGTGTTTAGTTCCTAAAAGATACGAAAGTCCATAACTCATAGCATGTGCAACTCCAACTTGAGAATATGCAATACTCATACCTCCATGCCAAGAAGCCATCATTAATTCGTCTTGACTTTCTTCATCACGAATGTCTTTTTCTATATATACTTTTCTACATAAATCCAACGATTTCTCTCCGTAACTCTGACTAAATGTGTTTAAAAAAGTTCCTGTTAGCGATTCTATACAATGTATATAACAATCCATTCCTGTGTAAAACCATTGGTTTGTTGGAACATCTTTACATAATTCTGGGTCTAAAACTACTTGATCAAATGGTGTATAATCAGAATTCATTCCTAATTTACGTTCTGGTCCAGTTAAAACTGTGGTTCTAGAAACCTCTGCTCCTGTTCCAGATATTGTTGGAATCCCAACATGATATACTCCTTGTTTTTTAACCAAATCCCAGCCTTGATAATCTGCAGAACTTCCTGGATTTGTTAACATCAAAGCAATTGCTTTTGCGTAATCTAACATCGTTCCTCCACCAATTCCGATAATTCCAGACGGAATTTCATCAAACTCAGCAACTAAATCATCCCTATAACCATCAACATATTTTGTTTTTGGCTCTTCCTCTGCACTAACGTATATAATTTTATCATTAAAATGCAACGGAATTCTACTGATTAACCAGTCGTTTCCTTTAAAAACATCATCAACAATAAAGATAAATGGTGCTTTTTCGCTTGTACGTTCTGGTGTTAAAATTTCATCTAATTGATTAAAACATCCTCTACCGAAAACTACGCGAGGAACCATTGGGAAATTTCTAAAACTCATTGTGTTTAATTTATTTGTTACAAAAATACATCAATCTAAAGAAAAGTACGTATTTCTGATAATTTTTTTACTGTTTTATAGTCTGTTATTGATTGTTCTTTTGTAGAAACTTCTTCATGCGCCCAAGTTGTATGAAACGGAACGTGAATTGCTGAGGCACCAATGTTTACCAACGGAAGAATATCTGATTTTAACGAATTTCCAATCATTAATAATTGTTTGGATTTAATATCTAAATGTGATATTAATTTCTGATAATCTGCTTCTTTTTTATCCGTCATCACCTCTATGTGATGAAAATATTTTAACAACCCAGATTTTTCTAATTTCCGTTCTTGGTCTAACAAATCGCCTTTTGTAGCAACAATTAATTTATACTTTCCATATAATGATTTTAAAACACCTTCAACTCCATCAAGTAATTCGATTGGTTTTTCTAGCATTTCTTTCCCAATTTGTAAGACCTGTGCTATTTTTTGTTGACTGATTTTATAGTTCGAGATTTCTAAAGCACTTTCTACCATAGACAACATAAATCCTTTTACACCATAACCATAAATAGAAAGATTTTTGATTTCGGTTTTAAACAATTCTTGATCTATTTTATTTTCTGTTTCATACGCAGCTAATAATTTCGCAAATTGTTGTTCTGCTTCTCTAAAATACGTTTCGTTTACCCAAAGCGTATCATCAGCATCAAAAGCGATTACTTTTATTTTTTTATACATTTTCTAAAATTAAAAAAACTCATAAAATAAATTCTTATCTGTTCGAGCGGAATCGAGAACTCATTAAAAGCTAAATTTAAATAACATCTCGACTCCGCTCGATGAGACAATGAAGAAGTTTAATCTTTTAAATATTTTTGTGCTTTAATCAAATCTTCGGGAGTATCAATTTCGATGCCCATAAAATCTGTTTCTACCATTTTTATTTTCTTACCGTATTCTAAATAACGGATACATTCAATTTTCTCCGTCGCCTCTAAAGAACGCATTGGCAAATGATAAAAATCTAAAATAGCTTGTTTTCTAAACGCATAAACTCCGATATGTTCAAAATAACGCGCACCCGCATTTTTATCTCTTGGATACGGAATTGGAGAACGAGAAAAGTACAAAGCAAAATCGTGTTCATCTACTATTACTTTTACGTAATTAGGATCTGTAATATCTTTCCAATCTGTAATTTCTTGCATTAACGAAGCCAAATCTATTTGATCAGCATCATCTCCTTTAAAAACTTTTAAAACATCCTCTAAAGGTTGTTTTTTTACAAATGGCTCATCGCCTTGCACATTGACAACAATATCTACCTCTAAATTTTCAACAGCTTCAGCGATTCGATCAGAACCGCATTCGTGTTCTTTAATACTCATGATTGCTTTTCCTCCAAACTTCTCCACTTCATCTTTAATGATTTCACTATCAGTAACTACATACACATCATCAAACAATGCTGTTTTTACAGTTGCTTCATAGGTTCTAACAATTACAGGTTTACCGCCTAAATCTGCCATTAATTTTCCAGGAAATCGAGTTGCTCCATAACGAGCCGGAATCATTGCAATAATTTTCATTCTTTATGAATTTTATTTTTAAAAATGAGATTCCTGCCTTACTGAATCTAGTTCAGCATAAATCGCAGGAATGACCTTAATTTATAATACTGATTTAATTGCCGCAACCATGTTTGCTGCTCTTTCATTTACTTGTGCTTCTGTCCACGATAATTTTATCAAACAAGAAATATTTCTTGAAATTAAATCATCAGATTGCGGGAATTTAGCCGTATTTAAATCTTGCATTCCGTTTACAATTTGATCTGATAATGGAAATAAAGAAACTTGATCCTTTAAATGATTCCATTTGCGCACATAATGCCAATCGTTTTCGTAATAATTCCAATAGGCATCAACACCGTGTTCTTTAAAAGCTTTCACCACTTTGTCTGTCAATTCTTTAGTAGCCATAAAAAATGATAAAAACCCTGCGCTATCTCCAGCTTCATCCGGAATTCTTCTAAAAGTAACTTCTGGAATTGTTTTTAAAGCATCTTTTAATACTTTTTTATTTTTACGTTGTGTTTCCACAAATCCATCTAAACGTCTAACTTGTGCCAAACCAACAGCAGCATTTAATTCTGAAATTCTAAAATTGTATCCTAAAAAGGGATGCGATTCTGCGCCTCTATCATTCCCAACATGATCGTGACCGTGATCTGTATAATGATCAGCATTTACTGCTAAATTTGGATCGTTGGTAACCATTGCACCACCTTCACCACAGGTAATTGTTTTTACATAATCAAAAGAAAAACAACCTGCATCGCCTATTGTTCCTAGTTTATTTCCTTTATAAGAACCTCCAATTGCCTGACAAGCATCTTCTAATAAAATTAAATTGTATTTGTCGCATATTGCTTTTAACGCATCTAAATCTGCCATAGAACCACACATATGAACGGGCATTACAACCTTTGTTTTTGGTGTAATTGCAGCTTCCACAGCTTTTGGATCTAAAGTTAAGGTATCATCTATTTCTACTAAAATCGGAGTTGCTCCGGCAGCTAAAATAGATTCGAAACTTGCCACAAAAGTAAACGTTGGCATAATTACTTCGTCTTCTGCTCCAACTCCTAACACTGCTAACGCAACATTTAAAGCAGTTGTTCCGCTACTTGTTAATTGCGCGTGTTTAACGCCTAAGTTATTTTGTAATTCTTGTTCTAATTCTTTTGCTTTCCAATGTCCATTTCTGGCACCATCAAATCCGTAACGCATTAAAACTCCACTTTCTAAAACATCGTTTACTTCTTTGCGTTCTGCATCTCCAAATAATTCAAATCCTGGCATTTTTATAAATTTTAAATGAAGCATCAAAGATAAAGAATTAATCCTTGATTTTTATCACAGATAAAAGCGAATACTTGAACTTCTATTTTATATAAATCTCTAGCAATTCTGAAGTTTCATCCGAAGTAATAGAAAATTCTTTAAAACAAGCGGGAACTAAAAGTGTTTCTCCGAAGTTTAAAACTTCGTTATTTCCATTATGATGAAAAATGGCTGCGCCTTTTACACACATATAAATGACAAAGGAATCTTTATCTGAGTGGTTTACAGAAAACTCTTCATTAACCGATAAAATATTTGTGGTAAAATAAGGGCACGAAATAATCTCTGACGCTGTGTTTTTTTCTTTTTGATAGGTGGTTTTATAAGAATTTTGTGCCGTATAATCAATGGCATTTAATGCTTCTTCGGTGTGTAAATCTCTCGATTTTCCTTGTGAATCTATCCTGTCCCAATCGTAAATTCTGTAGGTAATATCAGATGTTTGTTGAATTTCTGCTAACAAAACTCCTGCACCAATTGCGTGCACTCTTCCGGTTGGAATAAAATACACATCGCCTTCTGCAACTTTATCAACATTTAAAATTTCTAACAATGTTTTGTTTTCTAAATGCTGTAAATATTCTTTTGATGAAACTTCTTTTTTAAAACCGACAATCAAATTTGCTTTTTCATCGGATTGCATTACATACCACATTTCTGTTTTTCCGAACGAATTATGACGTTCTTTTGCCAATGCATCATTTGGATGTAACTGAATGCTCAACGCTTCTTTTGCATCAATAAATTTAATTAAAAGCGGAAATTTTTCTCCAAATGCTTGATAGATTTTTTCTCCAACTAATTCGCCTTTATAATCAGCAATTAATTGTTTTAAATCAATTCCTTTTAAATTTCCGCTTGCAACAACAGAAGTATCATTTTTTACATCAGAAATTTCCCAGCTTTCGCCAATATCTTTTTTATCAGATCTTTTAGACAAGACTTTCATCAACTTTTCGCCGCCCCAAAGTTTCTCTTTTAAGATGGGATCAAATTTTAAAAACTGGTTGATTTTCATAAAATATTTCTTGATTAATTTTAAGCAAATTTACATCAATTATAAAACTTATAATTCTAAATAAAAAATAATTAACTTTGAGATGATAATCAACTAAAAACCAGACTTATAAAACCACGATAAAATTCAATATTTATTTTGGCAAGAAAGCTTCTTTAAACAATGCGCAAGTTTATTTGGTTGAAGAAAATAGTTTTAACAAAGAATTATTGTTAAGAATTGATGAGTTTAGCATCAACCATACGTATAGATGGAAACAATGGAAAAACAAAGTATTGTCTGCTGGCGGATTCGATTTGTACTTAAAAAGCTTAGTAGACAAAGACAAATCGTTAGATTATTATGATTTGTATTATACCGATTCGGTTTTTGACAATTATAAAAATCGATATAAAATTGAGTACGAAAACTCGTATAAATTTGAAATGCAATTGCTTGGACAGTTTTATGATTTCTATAAATTACAACACGATTCTGATTATGCAAACCAAGTATATGTAGAGTTTAAGAATTTAGAAACCAAACACTACGCTTATTTATATAAAGAAAATCCAACTTTTAATTCATTTTTTACGTGGAAGATAAATCAGTTTTTAAAAATATTTTCTAGCTACGGAACCAATCCGTCGTTATCAATTATATTCTCTTTATACGTCATATTTCTGTTTGCTTTTGTGTATATGTTGTTTCCAAATAATTGGGAAACAGGTAAGAAAAACAAACTGATGAATCGTTTACGATTCTTCATCAAATACTTTAGACAAAACAAAGGAATTAGAGAGATTTACGAAGAAGAACGCCAACACGACGCAATGTCTTACACCGAATTTAGAGATTATATGCACAGTAGTAAAAAAGGAAGTTCCTTGGTTTTTTCTTTGGTTAACAAAACCCATTTACTATTTCTCATCGTACAATTATAAAATGACAGGTAAAATAATTGTTGAATTAGTTACAAAGTAGCAAAGTTTAAAAGTAGAAAGGAATTGTCATTCCCAACATGACTGGAAATCTACAAAACCAATTTAAAACAATAAAGATTCCTTGTCATACTAAAACAAGTTTAGCACAAGTCGTAGGAATGACAAACCGAATATCATTGCAAATAGAAGCAATCTTACCTTCCCGTAGTAATTTACCTAAAATAAAAATCAATAATTGTTAGAACTAGTAATTATCAAGTCGATAAAAAGGATAAAATAATTTACTCCCCAGCATACGTAACAAAATTCCTTGGTGTTTCGTAAAGCGTCACAGAAATATCTAAATAAGTACTGATTTTTGCACGCAGTTTGTTGTAAATAACGACAGAAATATTTTCTACAGTCGGATTTAAATTCTTGAATTCTGCAACTTCAACATTTAAATTTTTATGATCAAAAGCGTCTTCAATTTCGGTTTTAATCAATTCTCGCAACACAGATAAATCCATTACAAAACCTGTAACAGGATCAATTTTTCCAGTAACAGAAACCGTTAACTCATAATTATGACCGTGATAATGTGGATTGCTACATTTTCCAAAAACTTCAGCATTCTTTTCATCAGACCAAGCTGGATTAAACAATCTGTGCGCTGCATTAAAATGTGCTTTTCTATGTGCGGTAATTCTTGGCATAATTCAGTGTTCGGTTATCAGTTATCAGTTATCAGTTATCAGTTATCAGTTATCAGTTATCAGTTATCAGTTATCAGTTATCAGTTATCAGTTATCAAAAATAAAAATTTCGAAACGTCTACAATATTAAAACTTCACTTCTTTAGCCTTTGAACCTTTGAACCTTTGCAACTCTGGAACTTTGAACCTTTGAGACTTTGAGACTTTGAGACTTTGAGACTTTGAGACTTTCAATCAGCTATTCTATGATAATATTCGTCAAAAATAATTTTAAACCATTCTGTGTAAATTCCTGGTTCTTTTTCCATATCAACCTTCACTTCTTCTAATGTCATCCATTTAAAAGTTGCTACTTCTTCTTTATTTACAATTGGATTTTCATTGTATTTTCCAATCATCACATGATCTAATTCGTGTTCTGTTAATCCATTGTCAAATGGCGCTTTATAAATAAAAGAAAATACTTCTTCTAACTCACAGGTAAAACCCATTTCTTCTTGTAAACGTCGTTTTCCTGCTTCTAAAGAAGTTTCTCCATTTCGTTGATGCGAACAACAGGTATTGGTCCATAATAATGGCGAATGGTATTTATCTGCTGCTCTTTGTTGCAATAACAATTCGCCTTTATCATTAAACGTAAAAACCGAAAATGCTCTGTGCAACAAGGCTTTTTCGTGCGCTTCCATTTTGGCCATTAACCCAATTTGGTTGTCGTTTTTATCTACTAAAATTACTTGCTCTTCTGCCATAAAACAAATGTAGTAAAATCAATTATCTTTGCAGTTAATAAACACGTCATTTTAAAAATGAAATTAATTAAATTTTGTATTGCTTTATTCATATTAACAGTCATTTTTAATTGTGATGAAAAGAAAAAAGCACAGCCAATTGTTCCAAAAATAAAACAAGAAAAGAAGCTTATTAAAAAAGCAGAAAAAAGTTGGGACAGCTTAAATAAATACAATGTAGAAGCTTTTTTTACTCAATACGGAAAGGAAAATAAAGAAACCAAAGTACTTATTAAAACCGATTTCGGAAATATCAAATTGCGTTTGTATACTGATACTCCAATCCATAGAGCCAATTTTATCTTCTTAACTAAGATTAAGTATTTTAATAGTACTGTTTTTTATAGAGTTGCAAAGAATTTTGTCATTCAAGGTGGTAATTCTGATCGATATGAGACCATGAAAAGTCGATATAAATACGGAAACTACTTGCTAAAACCAGAATTTAGATCCAACAGAAAACACAAATATGGCGCACTTGCAGCAGCAAGAGAATGGGAAAAAAACCCTAATAAATTATCAAGTCCGTTTGAATTTTATATTGTACAAAGTAGAAAAGGAGCACATCATTTAGACAATGAACATACGGTTTTTGGCGAGGTAATTTCTGGGTTTTCTACCTTAGATAAAATTGCCCAATTAAAAACAGATGAGAAAGAATGGCCTTTAGTTGATGTCAATATGAAAATTGAAATTATAGAATAAAATAAATAGAGAATAGAGAAAAATAAACTTTACTACTTTGCCTCTTTGCAACTTTGACCCTTTGTAACTCTGTAACTCTGTAACTTTGTAACTTTGTAACTTTGTAACTTTCCAACTATTATTCTATTCCGTCTAAATCAAATTTCACCGTTTTTAGTTGGTTTTTTTTATCAACAGAAATCGTCCAAACTACATACGCATCATTATTACTAATTTCTAATTGTGGAACTCCAGTACTTCTTCCAGAACTAATATCAGAAATTGTAATTGCTTTAGAAACTTTTCCGTTTTTAGATACTTTTTTACACCGTAAATACGTGTTGTTATTATCAGATTCCATATAACTTACCAACACTTCATCAGTATTAATAAACGCAATATCTACTCTACCAATTGCGGGAATGTCATTTAAAATAATTGGTTTATTAAAAGTATTATTCTCGAAAAATGAAACTTTTACCTCTGGTTTTTCATTTGCTCCAGTAAACCAAGCAACCGCAGTATTTTTTGTGTTTGAAACAACTTTTGGACCATTTACTGGGCAACCATTTATATTCCAATGATCATTAAATACAGCAACAGGTGTAGACCAAACTGAATCTTTTTTCTGAGAAAAATAAATATCTCTAATTTCGTTTTCACTTCTATCTCTGTACACAATCATTGGTCCGTTTTGAGTCATTGTTATGGATGTCTGACAACAATCGCAAGTTCTTCCATCTACTTCTGTCTCATTAAAAATTGTGCCTGTTTTAGAAATTTCTGCTGTCCGTACCGTCATTGCTTTATGGACGCTTTCTTTCATTTCTTTTACTGTATTTCGTCCATCTAACCACGTAATTAAAAAACCATCACTTTTATTTGGAATGATACTCACAAAACCATGTTCTGCTTTCATTCCGTCTGTATTTAGCAAGAAGTTTTCTTTGATGATGTCTCCGTTTAATTTTCGAAGATTTAATACAATATCGTAGGTATATGTTCCTTTTGCTGATTTTTGTAAGTGACTTGTCAGTAAAACATCTCCGTTTGTTGCATTCGCAGGAAAATCTGCCCAATTTACAAACCAATCATCACCAGAAATAATTTTTGAAGGTGCGTTCCATTTTTCATTTTCCAATTGAGTATAAAATAATGTAGCTTCTTCTCCTCTGATAGAACTTACCCAAGACAAAGATAATTTTCCTTTTTGAGCAACTAAATTTGGCTCTGCATTATTAATTCCAAAGTCAAACGGAATTTCAGTAATTTTTACTTCCTTTTTTTCACAGGCAATAAATAACATTGCTACACTTAAAATAAATATTAGTTTTTTCATTTTATAATTCTTTTAGTTGAGTAATCATTTCTTCACTATTCCATTCTGTTGCACCAATAATTTCTTTTACTTTCTTTCCTTTTTCGTTAAAAACAAAAGTAGTTGGCATGGCGTAAATTCCTATGTTTGACAATGATTCTGATGATCTTAAAAATGTGAAATCATATTTAAATTTATTTTTAAAATCTTGTATTTGCTCTTTAGACTCATCAGAAATTAATAAAAAAACATAGTTTTCTTTCGATAAAATTTTTTGCGCTGCTAATAAATCTGGCATTTCTTTTTTACAAGGAGCACACCAGGTAGCCCAATAATTAACCAACACTTTTTTCCCTTCTAAAGTAGAAACATCAAAGGGTTCTCCTTTTAAGTCAACAAGGTTTTCTAGATTATTTAAAATTTTAGAAACTTTGGGGTCCTGAGAATCTTTGCAACCTAAAACAAGTATAAAAGAAATGATAAAGAGTGTTTTTTTCATGCGACTAATTTAAAGACAAAAAATTGATTTTTAACATCTTTTTACAGTTAAAATAGCATTAGATTTATAGATGTGGCGTTTAAAAAATTATAGAATAAATCGTACATTTGCACCTCAAATTTTGTAGATGAGTTTTTTAAAAGAAATACAACGTAGAAGAACATTTGGTATCATTTCGCATCCAGATGCAGGAAAAACAACATTGACTGAAAAATTGTTGCTTTTTGGTGGTGCAATACAAGAAGCTGGAGCTGTAAAAAATAATAAAATCAAAAAAGGAGCAACTTCCGATTTTATGGAAATTGAACGTCAGCGTGGAATTTCTGTAGCAACTTCTGTATTGGCTTTTATCTACAAAGACAAAAAAATAAACATTTTAGATACTCCTGGTCACAAAGATTTTGCTGAAGATACTTTTAGAACTTTAACTGCTGTAGATAGTGTTATTGTTGTAATTGATGTTGCCAAAGGAGTTGAACCTC
Organism: Polaribacter huanghezhanensis; assembly: GCF_030444335.1. Classification (NCBI taxonomy): domain Bacteria; kingdom Pseudomonadati; phylum Bacteroidota; class Flavobacteriia; order Flavobacteriales; family Flavobacteriaceae; genus Polaribacter; species Polaribacter huanghezhanensis. The sequence goes on from NZ_CP128595.1 coordinate 2,441,074, forward strand.
AAACAGAAAAACTGGTTGAAGTTTGTAGAATGCGTAACATACCAATGTTGGTTTTTATCAATAAATTGGATAGAGAAGGTAAAGATGCTTTTGATTTATTAGATGAAGTTGAGCAGAAGTTAGGACTGCGAGTTACCCCCATGAGTTTTCCAATTGGAATGGGTTATGATTTTAAAGGAATCTATAATATTTGGGAAAAGAAATTAAACCTTTTTTCTGGTGATTCTAAAACAACGATTTCTAAAGGAGTTGAATTTAACGATTTATCAAATCCAGAATTAGATACCATTATTGGAGAAAAAGCTGCAAAAACGTTACGTGAAGAAATTGAATTGATTGATGAGGTATATCCTGAATTCAATCATCAAGAATATCTTGAAGGAAACTTACAGCCTGTATTTTTTGGTTCTGCATTAAATAATTTTGGTGTTAAAGAATTGTTGGATGCATTTATAGAAATTGCTCCTACTCCACAACCTAAAAAAGCGGAAGAGCGTTTAGTAGATTCTAAGGAAAAACAATTAACTGGATTTGTGTTTAAAATCCATGCCAATATGGATCCAAAACACAGAGATCGTTTGGCATTTGTAAAAATTGTTTCCGGAATTTTCAAAAGAAATGCTCCTTATTTACACGTTAGAAATGGTAAAAAAGTAAAATTTTCAAGTCCAAATGCATTTTTTGCTGAGAAAAAAGAAATTGTAGAAGAATCGTATCCTGGAGATATTGTTGGATTACACGATACCGGAAATTTTAAAATTGGTGATACACTTACTGAAGGAGAAATCTTGAACTTTAAAGGAATTCCGAGTTTTTCTCCAGAGCATTTCCGATATGTAAACAATGCGGATCCGATGAAAGCCAAACAATTATTCAAAGGACTGGATCAATTAATGGATGAAGGTGTTGCGCAGTTATTTACGTTAGACATGAACGGAAGAAAAGTAATTGGAACCGTTGGTGCGTTACAATACGAAGTAATTCAATATCGTTTAGAACACGAATATGGTGCAAAATGTACGTACGAAAACCTACAAGTACACAAGGCTTGTTGGGTAGATCCTGAAAACCCAAAAAGTGAAGAGTTCAAAGAATTTAAACGTGTAAAACAGCGTTATTTAGCAAAAGACAAACAAGGACAATTGGTGTTTTTAGCAGATTCTGCTTTTACAATTCAAATGACTCAGAGTAAATATCCTACGGTAAAATTGCATTTTGTAAGCGAATATAAATAGATAGATGGTAGGATTAAGAAACAAGAAACAAGACCTGTTTCTCTGTAAAATGGAGCACTCTTTTGTTAAAAGACGAAAAAGGTTTTATAATTCGTGCCTCTTTTCTCTTTTCTTTTCTCTCTTTTCTATATGCTCTTTCTCACAAGAAAACATAACGACTTTAAAAGGAAGGGAATTAAAAAATTCAGTTCGTTTGAATTTTATTCCTGTTCAAATGCCCACAGATTTTGACCCTAGTTTAAAACCAACTATGGGAATGATGGGGTTACACTATAAAGTTCCCATAAACAATTGGCTGTATGGTGGCGTTGGAATGTATGCTGCGATTACTGGAGATCAAGGTGGGTTATTTACATTAGGAGTTGATGTTGGAATGAACAAAAAATTATACAACAACCTTTACTTTGATGCTAATTTTCATTTTGGCGGCGGAGGCGGATATCGGTATTTAATTAATGATGGTGCATTTATCAATCCAAATATTGGGTTTAGTTATAAACAAGAAAAATTTAATGTAGGGATACAATACAGTCATGTAAATTTTTACACAGGAAAAATTAAAAGCAATGCTGTTTCCTTTTTTATTGAAATCCCAAGCACATTACGTTTTACTGAGTATCAAAATGCTCAAAAAAAATTTATTGCTTCAAATTTATCGGATACCAATTTTTGGAAACAGCCAGTAGTAAAAAATGTACAACAAGTCCGTTTTGACTTCTTTAAACCGATCGGTAATTCTAGAAAAGATAATGTTAATAATCAAGAACCTTTAACAGAAACATTGTATGTATTGGGGTTTGAATATCAAAAATATATAAGCAGTAACACTTTCTTATTTACACACGTTGATGCTATTTATAAAGGATTACGTGCCGGATTTATGGACCTATTTTTTGGCGTTGGTTATCATCCATATCAAACAGAAAAAATAATTTTTTTTACTAAAATAGGAATTGGCGCTGCGGGCGGAAGAATTGCTCCTGAAGGTGGACTAATGATTTATCCAAGTACAGGAATTGATGTAAAAATATCGAATAAGTTAGCGGTAAGTTCTCATCTAGGGTATTATAAAGCAATTGCTGGAGATTTGGAAGCTTATACTTACGGATTTGGATTAAAATATTATGGCTTTAATGGTGGAACAAATAACCATAGCACTTTTAAAACTCAAGGAATTAGAATCGGAATTCAAAATCAAACCTACTTAAATGTTTTAAAAACGGATAGTCCAATGGTTGATTTACAATTATTAGGTGTACAAATTAATTACGACATCAATCAAACCTTTTATTTAATTGGCGAAGCAAGTTTTGCTTACGGCGGAAAATCTGGTGGATATGCCCAAGGTATGGCGGGTGTTGGAATTTACAGCCCTTATTTTTTAAATAATAAATTGAGAGCTCATTTAGAAGCAATGGCTGGAGCTGCTGGTGGCGCTGGAGTTGATACTGGAGAAGGAATTGTACTAAGACCTACAATTGGGTTAAGTTATAAACTAACAAATGCCCTATCTTTGCAGTCATCAATTGGAAAATTAATTACCCCTTTTGGTAATTTAAAAGCAACAAATATAACTATTGGATTGAGTTTTGGTTTAGCCACTTTATCCACAAGAAAATAATAGAATAAAAATTAAATATTTAAAAAATGAATAACGGAATCTACGCTAAATTCAATACAAATAGAGGCGAAATTTTAGTAAACTTAGAATTTGAAAAAACTCCTGGAACAGTTGGTAACTTTGTTGCTTTGGCAGAAGGAAATTTAGAAAATGATGTAAAACCACAAGGAACTCCATATTATGATGGATTGTCTTTTCACAGAGTAATCTCTGATTTTATGATTCAAGGTGGTTGTCCACAAGGAACAGGAACTGGAAATCCTGGTTATAAATTTGATGACGAATTTCATCCAGAATTAAAACACGATGCGCCAGGGAAATTAGCTATGGCAAATTCTGGACCAGCAACAAACGGAAGTCAGTTTTACATTACCCACATACCTACGCCTTGGTTAGATAATAAACATTCTGTTTTTGGAAGTGTTGTTGAAGGACAAGATATTGTTGATATCATTTCTCAAGGAGACGAGTTGACATCCATAGAAATTATTAGAGTTGGTGATGCCGCTGAAAAATTTAATGCTGTTGAAGCTTTTAGAACTTTCGAAGGATCTAGAGCAAAAAGAGAAGCAGAAGAATTGGCAAAACAAAAAGAATTATTAGATTCTGCTGCTGCTGGTTACGACGAAACTGCAAGTGGTTTACGTTACCAAATCTTACAAGAAGGAAAAGGGAAAAAAGCAACAAAAGGCGCTACCGTTTCTGTACATTATAAAGGTCAATTATTAGACGGAACCGTTTTTGATTCATCATACAAAAGAAAACAACCAATCGATTTTGCTATTGGTGTTGGTCAAGTAATTGCTGGTTGGGATGAAGGAATTCAATTGTTAAACGTTGGTACTAAAGCTCGTTTGGTAATCCCTTCTCATTTAGCGTATGGAGAAGCTGGTGCTGGTGGTGTTATTCCTCCTAACGCAACGTTAATTTTTGATGTTGAGTTAATGGATGTAAAATAAACATCACACTAAAAAAAAGTATAAATGCGTTCGATTTTCGAGCGCATTTTTTTGTTTTTATAAAGAGTTTAATTTCCTTTCAAGATTATGAATTAAAAAAGCTTTTAACTTTATGGATTAATGATGGATTAATGTCCATTTTCTTTTTTTTAATTGGACTAGAATTAAAAAGAGAGTTATTAATTGGAGAAATAAACAACTTGAAAAAAGCAGCCTTTCCTTTTATTACAGTACTAGGAAGTGTTCTGGTTCCAATAGCACTTTATTTATTTTTAAATCAAAATCCAGAAAACATAAAAGGTTGGAGAATTTTGGGCTATTTAATTCTTAGATTTACTAAAAGTAAAAAGGCAAATAAAACTAATTACTAAAAAGTTATAATACGTTGAATTGCTTTTGTATTTGTTTCTAAAAACATTTTTAGGTAACTTGGCTTCTTTACTAACCTAACCATTCTTAAAAATGAAAAGAATTATCCTACTTTGTGTTGTTGCCGCTTTTATTTCTGTAAGCGCATTTAGTCAAGATCAATATATATTTCCTTCTGGTAGCGGACCTAACAAATTGTTTATGAAAGAAATCATAAAATTAACCGGGAAACCACGTCCAAAAATTTTATTCTTACCAACTGCTTCAGGAGATAGTGAGCGTAGTATTAAAAGGTGGAATGATTTAGTTAGTGATCTTTCGATAGAATCTTCAGTTCAGGGAGTTTGGATTAGTTCTTACCGCCAAAAAAAAACTTTTGAAGAAATACTTTTAAATGTTGATGCAATTGTTGTTGGTGGAGGAAATACATTAAACATGATGGCAATTTGGAAAGCACAAGGGATAGACAAAGTGCTTAAAGAGGCTTTAGAAAAAGGAATTATTTTAGCTGGTGGAAGTGCTGGATCTTTATGTTGGTTTGAAAATGGAACCACAGATTCTAGACCAAAAGAATTAAGTGTTGTAGAAGGACTTGGGTTTTTACCTTTTAGTCACAGTCCACATTACGATGGTGAAAAGTTTAGAAGACCTCTATATGAGAAAAATATCGAAAAAGGAATATTCAAAGCAGGTTACGCAATGGATAACAATGCCGGAATCATTTTTAAAAACGGAAAACCATTTAAAATTGTTTCTATTGATAAAAAACACAACAACTACTTTGTGTCTTTAAAAAATGGAAAAGTAGTTGAAGAAAAATTAGAATCAATTATTCTTAAGTAATTGAAACTACATGATCCAACAACTTTTGTCTCTATAACAAGTTCGTAAGTATTAACAATATATATTTATCATCAATGAAATACAAACTTTTAAGTACGGTATTTATTTTTAGTTTCTTGTTTCAAACAATTACAGCACAAGATCATAAAATGTTTACCAACAGTCGTCTCATTTTAGGTACTTATAAAGAACGAACAGCATCTGTGTCAAGTGGTGATATTGATGGTGATGGTTTTATAAATATTATAGAAGCGAATTCAGATCAAATAAATCGTTATTATATCAACCAAATAAAAAAATAATCTTATGAAAAGAATCAATGCTTACTTTTTATTTATTTTCAGTTTATTCAAGAAAATCATCCTTATTTTGTTACTGTTTATTAGTTTTCAGGCAATAGCACAAGATGATTCCTATACACTTATCAAAGCCAAAACTATTTTTGATGGTGTTCAATTTCATACCAACAAAGCTGTACTTATTAAAGGAAATAAAATCATTGCTTTTGATAAGGTAGCCAATATTAAAATTCCGAAAGGCACAAAAACCATTAATTATCCCAATGGGACATTGATGCCAGGAATGATTGAAGGGCATTCTCATTTATTATTACACCCATACAATGAAACTTCATGGAACGATCAGGTACTAAAAGAATCCTACGCAGAGAGAGCTATTCGCGGTGCCAATCATGCGAAGAAAACTTTGATGGCTGGGTTTACTACGATAAGAGATTTGGGGTCCGAAGGTGCTTCTTATGTAGATGTTGGACTGAAAGAAACCATCGAAAAAAACGTAATTATAGGCCCTAGAATGATTGTCGCTGGAAAAGCCATTGTAACAACAGGTAGTTATGGTCCTAAAGGATTTGCAGAACATGTAACCGTTCCATTAGGTGCTGAAACTGCAGATGGAATTGACGATTTAACTAGAGTTGTAAGAGATCAAATTGGACATGGTGCTGATGTTATTAAAGTCTACGCCGATTATCGTTGGAGTCCAGATAATAAGGCTGCTCCAACTTTTACTTTAAAAGAATTAAAATTGATTGTTGAAGTTGCTGAAAGTAGCGGTAGAAAAGTTGTTGCTCATGCAGCTAGTGAAGAAGGAATGCGTCGTGCTATTTTGGCTGGTGTTAGTACTATTGAACATGGTGATGGTGGTACCAAAGAAATTTTTGAATTGATGAAAAAACACAATGTTGCCCTCTGCCCTACACTTGCTGCTGGAGATGCTATCGCACAATATCAAGGGTGGAAAAAAGGAATAGATCCTGCCCCTACTAGAATTACAAAAAAGAAAAAATCTTTTAAGCTTATATTGGAAACTGGAGTTACTATAGTAGCTGGAGGTGACGTGGGTGTATTCCCTCATGGCGATAATGTTCGTGAACTAGAAATGATGGTTCAATACGGAATGAATCCTTTGTCTGTGTTACAATCCGTTACTTCTGTAAATGCGAAGGCTTTTGGATATGAAAATTCTATAGGTCAAATAAAAATTGGCTTGCTAGCTGACTTAGTTGTTGTTGATGGTAATCCTATAAAAAATATCTCTAATTTAAGAAGAATTAATATGGTAATCAAAGACGGTACAATTTTTAAACAATAGTATACAATTCCAATGGATATAACTATTTGTCATTCCTATGGAAACAGGAATCTATTAAAAAAAGTAGACTCCGAATCTACCGCAAAATGTCGGGAACAATAAAATTCCTATATTTATTCTTTAATTCAATTTTTATGAAAACTGCACAACAATGGTTTGATGAATACGCTGTAAGTCATCAAAACGAAACGAATAAAGCCATCCATTTCATTTGTGTTCCTGCTATCTTTTTTAGCGTAATTGGGTTGCTAATGAGCGTTCCAACTACATTTTTAGAGGACACTTTTGGTTTGTACAATCCATTACTTGAAAACTGGGCAGCAATTGTTGGCCTTTTTATTTTAATCTTTTACGCACGATTAGGGTTTTGGTATTTTATCAATATGTTGTTGGTAACCATCTTGTCAATAGTTGGAAATTATTGGTTGAGTGGTTTTGGAAATCTAACAATTATTTCAATATCTATTTTTGTGATTGCTTGGATTGGACAGTTTTACGGACATAAAGTAGAAGGTAAAAAACCATCATTTATAAAAGACTTGCAATTTTTATTAATTGGTCCGCTTTGGGTGATTAAAAAACTTGGGAATTAATGGATACAGAAATCACCTTCGAAGACTTTACAAAAATTGATATTAGAATAGGAACAATTATAGAAGTAAATGATTTTCCGAAAGCTAGAAAACCTGCCTATCAATTAACGATAGATTTTGGAGGCTTAGGTGTTAAAAAATCAAGTGCTCAGATTACAGAATTGTATACAAAAGAAGACTTACTCAACAAGCAAATTTCTGCAATTGTAAACTTTAAACCTCGACAAATAGCGAATTTTATGAGCGAGTGTTTAGTGCTTGGAATTTATAATGAAGACGGAAATGTTGTTTTATTACAAGCTTCTGTTCACATTAAAAACGGAGAGCAAATCAGTTAACAATTGTCAGTTATCAGTAACAGTTGGCAGTTGCAGTTTACAGTTAGCATTGTCAGTTCGAGTGTCACGCTTTTTTTAGCGTGATGTATCGAGAACAGTTTTTCAATTAACAGTTATCAGTAACAGTTGACAGTTGGCAGTTGCAGTTTTCAGTTAGTATTGTCAGTTCGAGTGTAACGCTTTTTTTAGCGTGATGTATCGAGAACAGTTTTTCAATTAACAGTTATCAGTAACAGTTTACAGTTGCCAGTTGCAGTTTACAGTTAGCATTGTCAGTTCGAGTGTCTCGCTTTTTTTAGCGTGATGTATCGAGAACAGTTTTTCAATTATCAGTTATCAAAACTATAAAACGAATACTCTTCATTGTTCAATGATCATTGTTCATTGTTCACTGCTCATTGTACATTGATTAATTCTCAGGATTATTCAAGATTACCAAAGCGGCAATTACTCCAGGAACCCATCCGCAAAGCGTTAATAGAAAAACGATCACAAAAGAACCACATCCTTTTCCCAAAACAGATAATGGCGGAAAGAAAATGGCTAATAAAACTCTTAATAAACTCATAGTATTTTAGTTGATATAATACTTATGAGACGTTTCTAATCGAGAATTGTTACAAAAAAAGAAGTGGCAATAAGTAACAAAGGCACAAAGTTGCAAAGCGACAAAGTTTTCTTACTGAAAATAAATTACAAACAAATATGTCTAACAATCTAAAAATCCAATAATCTAACCATCTACTTTCGACTTTGCAACTTTGTAACTTTTAAACTCCTCTTTACATTTTATCACCAAAGAAAATTGCATTCATTAATAACTTATTGGTTCCGTACCAAAAAGCTCTAAAGTTGGTGTTGTCTGTAAAAACAATTACTCTACCTCTACCCATTCTTTGTACTTGAAAAGGAACTGAACCTGCTAATACTTTTAAGTTTTGCTTAGAAATATAACCTGCCAATAACGGATTTTTAGTATACTGAATTGGATTGTTATAATTCGTTTTGTTTGGTTTTATAAAGATGGTTGTATTTCTAAACATTGGCAATTCGTTATTCTTATATCCAAAATTAATTGGATGCGAAACATCTAACTTTGTGTTGAAAATGGCACCACCAATTACTTGTGCTCCAGAACGCAATCCTCTATTTTCGAATGTAACAGGATTTGTAGGAGGTGCTGCTTTTTCAAATTCTACGTTGATAAACTTCTTTGAAGCCAACCATCTTACAGCACTTCTATATCCTATTAAAACGCCACCATTTCTAACCCACGTTTTAAGGTTCGCTTCTGTTCCTTTATCAACTCCACGGCTACTTGGTACAATTAATGTAGAGTATTTACTCAAATCTGTTCTACCCACATAAGACATGTCTAGTTTTGTTATTTTAATATCAAAACGCGTATCAAACAAATGCCAAATCTCTCCAGCATCAGAACTCGAAATTCCATCACCAACTAGCATTGCAATCTTTTTAGGACTTATATTGCTAAAATTATTAGAACCTAAATCAACACCTTCATTTAAACCAGTTCTTGTTCCGTACACATGCACATGACTGTTTTTAGCCACTTTTTCTAAAAAGGTATATAAGTCAACCGCATTTAATTTTTGGTTCTGTACAGGAATAAAAATAGTTCCGTAATCAAAATCTTTTCCGCCATTGTTAAACTTCTTTAAAGAAACTTTTGCTCTAATACCTTTGTTTAAAATAGTGTTCAATGCTTTTGGCGTATAGTAATCGTTCCAAGGCATTAAATATCCGTAATCGCTTTTATAAGAAATTGAACCAGCAGGCATTTCTAAATTGGTGACTTCTTTTCCTATTTTGTTAGTTGCAACGTTTTCTTCGTAATCTAAATTAAATGCTAGTGGAAACGTCCAAGCAGAAATGTCGTAGAATAAACTATCGGCAAATTGTGTTCTTTTTTGGAACATCGCTTTTACCAATCTGCTGTTCTTTTGATTCATCGGAATTATAAAACTACTTCCTTTTTTATAGGTTTTCCCTTTGGATGTAAAGTCTGACGCGATTTCGTTGAACTTGATGTCTTGTCTTTTTAAAATCTCTGCCAAATGATATGTTTTGGCTGCATCGTTTTGATCACCAAAGACAATTGCTTTTGTTTTTGCTGTTTCTTTTCTTGCATTCTTAAAGAAATCTTGTTGGTATTTTAGAAGTTGAACTCGCATATTACGTGCTGCTTCTAAAGTAGACAGCGCTGCGGTAAATTGATTTCTAATAGTAAACGGAAACGTTAACACGCCATTTACGGTTTCTTGTGCATGACCACGAGAACTTCCTTGTTCAAATAAGATTCCGATACTTCCATTTACATCTGGAAACGTAGATCCTTTTCCGTAATAAAAATCGTCATAACTTTCTTCTGAATAATATAAAGAGCTTATTTTATCTAACGCTTTTGCGTGATAAGCACCAATTTGCTTGGTCAATTCTTGGTTTAATTTTGGCGTTAACGGATTTGTTCTAGACGGAATTCCCGGTTGAAAGAAGAAACTAGAATTGCTTCCCATTTCGTGATGATCTGTTAAGATATTTGGCATCCATTTATGAAACGATGCAATTCTTGCTCTAGATTCTGGCAACTGCACTGGCAACCAATCTCTGTTCATATCAAACCAATAATGATTGGTTCTACCGCCAGGCCAAACTTCTCTGTATTCTCTATCGTTTGGGTCTGGGTTGATGTTAATCGCTTTGTTTGTATTTGCCCAATATGCAAAACGTTGCAATCCGTCAGGATTAAAAGAAGGATCAAATAAAATAACCGTATTGTCTAACAATTCATCTATGTCGCTTCCTTGTGCAGCGGCTAAATAATAGGCTGCAGCCAAACTAGCATTTGATCCACTTGGTTCGTTACCATGAATAGAAAATCCTTGATACACCACAATCGGCGCATTAGAAACATCTATTGAAGCATTGTCTGTTGCAGCAATATGGTTTTTACGGATGGCTTCTATATTTTGATGATTCTTTGGCGATGTAATGGTTAATAACAACAACGGTCTTCCTTCAAAAGTAGTTCCTCTAGTTTCTATAGATATTCTGTCTGACGCTTTTGCCAAAGCCTTCATATACTCTACTAGTTTATCGTGTGTAACATGCCATTCGCCCACTTCGTGACCGATGACAGATTTTGGAGTTGGAATGTTTTTATTGTAGGTTACATCATTAGGTAAGTAATACGATAAATCTACTTGTTGTGCAGATACAGAATACGCAAGCAACAACAAAAGGAAGGTCAATTTTTTCATTAGAAACGGTTTGTTAGTTTTCAGCGTACAATATAAAGAAACTAAGTCTTTATGAAAATTTAACACAACCTATTTAACTTTTGTTTAACAAATGTTGGTAACGCAACAAAAACTTTTCTTTTTAATAAATTGATTTTTGACTAGTAAAATTTTCGAATTAAAGTAATGAAGGAATTGAAAATGGAAATTGACGCGAATTAATTATCTTTCGCATCGATAAAAATATTTTTTAACAAATGAAAGAACATCTTACTCTTTTAATTGATGACAAGAACATCGATTTATGGAATGAATTAAATAACATCTATAAAATTGAATTAATTGCAAGTCCAGAAGGAATTTATAGTTCTAACGTTTCTAGCAAAACTGCAACCATAAGCATTAATGAAGAAGACCTTAGTGCTATTTCTTTTACACATCAATTAATTCATCTATCCTTAAAGTCTAAAAACGTAAAAATTGCAGAAGATTTCTATACTGCTTTAGAAAAAAACGAGCGCATAAATAGTCTTTTTTCTGATGGTTTAAAAGAGCATGTAACGTATTGTTTAGAGCTTGAATTAACACGTCCATTATTTTTAAAAATGGGTTATGAAAATCAACTTATCACAAGTGATTTTAATGAACCTAAAATGAATAAAAAGATGCTAGATATTCTCTTTAAAAGGTATACCAATAAAAATGTTTATGACAGAGAAGCTGTAGATTTTTTTATCGGTACCTTCTTCGCAATGAAGTCTTGTAATAATCCTGCTTTTAAGTATCATAAATACTTCATCGCTTTTCAAGATTTAGATAAAGAGTTGTATACCTTATTATCGGAGTTTTGGTTAGATTGGAAAACCTATGATATGGAAGATATTGAAGATAGCTATGATAAAATTTTGCAATATTTTATTGAAGATCTTACGCGTTGGATATCAGAAAAAACCATTTCTTAAAACAGCCCTTAATAGTACACACCAACAATGAATACAAATAACATTGACAACAACAAACCAACAAATTCACAAAAGCAATCTGATAAACTTTCTAGTGAAAAGAAACCTACGAAACGCATACGAAGGCAAGCTACAGAAGAACAGTTAAACAACCCGTTTCATGGAGTTAAACTTGCCCAGGTATTAGAAAGTCTGGTAGCGCATTATGGTTGGGAATATCTAGGAGACCGTGTTAATATTCGCTGTTTTATATACAATCCAACTATGAAATCGAGCTTGGGTTTTTTAAGAAGAACCACTTGGGCAAGAGAACATGTTGAGGATCTTTATTTGGAGATGTTAGATGAAAAAGAAGATAGATCTAAAGAGAATAATTAAAAAGTAAATTAATTTATTCTTTTCCGTTGATTAACTCTTCCATTAGTTACACTAGCTACCTTCAATCAAAACATATTTTGATTTTGCTAATGCTCAAGGAGATATTTAAAATTAAGACTTACTTTTATCTTTTATTCTACTCTCCTCGAACTAAAACAGAAATAAATTAGGAATTACAAAAAATGTCCGTAAATTTGTCCGTGTACGCAAAAACGTCCGTGAATAATTATGGCAACAATTAATTTTTATTTAGACAAACCTGACAAAAAAGGGTTTGCACCAATTCATCTACGAATAAACTGTAACGGAAGTCAAATTAAGGTTTCTACAGGACAGAAAATAGAACCAAAAAACTTCAATAAATCTAAACAAAAAGCGATTGGACTAAGTGTTGAATCTCACGAAATTAATCATTATTTAGACTTTTTAAGAAAAAGAACAGATGAACTCCTGCACCATTCCAACAAGAAAACCTTTATTCAAGACGAAGTTAAAAGCTCATTAAACGAACATATAGAAAACTACAAAGAAAGCAACAATGTAAATATTGTCAAAGAACAGGTTGCTCTTTATGGAAAACCATTCACTTTTGTAGATTTATTTGCTGGAGCTGGCGGTTTTAGTGAAGGTTTTTTACAAGCTGAACATAACAATAAATTCTTTGATTTCGTTGTTGCCAACGACATCAATGAAAATTGCGAATTAACTCACGTTGTTCGCTATAATCATCAATTAGGTTTGGATGCTGAGTTTTTAAAACAAGATATTACTGAACCAGATTTTTTAGACAATTTATTAGAAAAAATTAATGGACGTAAAATTGACGTTGTTTGTGGAGGACCACCTTGTCAAAGTTTCAGTCTTGCAGGAAAACGAAAAAAATTCGATAAAAAAGACGACCTTTTTTCTCACTACTTAGAAGTCATTAAGGTTTTACAACCTAAATACTTTGTGATGGAAAATGTAAAAGGCATTTTGACAAAAGAAGGTGGAAAAATAAAAGAATTGATTATCAAAGAAATCAATTCTATTGTTGACACAAAAGAAATTCCATTACTAAATACATTCATCAAAAAAATACGGAAAGAATCAAATTCATTTCTTTTCGATAGTATTGTAAAAAGGGTTGAGCTTGAAAAATTACTTGAAAAAGATAAGGAAACTGGAAAAGCTGATTTCATCAGCTTTGTAGAAAGTAAATTTAAAAAACTGACGCCAAAAATTGCAGACTACAAAACCAGTAAAACAGACGAAAACATTAATACAATTCGTCACGGTTTTAACATTTTAGCAAGAACAAAAGAATGGGAAAAATTAAAGCGTGACATTATCAAAGAAAAAGATTTTTGCAATATCGATAGTGACGACTTTGCAAATGCCTTTACAGATTTTCTAACAGAAATAAGCTCTGAAAATGTAATTTCAAAAATTGAAAATTCATTTAAAGCCTTAAGAGTTCCAACAAACTACAAAAAGGATTGTGAGGATATTATAACTGCCTTAAAAATCTACACAACATCTTTTGATGAAACTATCGAGGTTTTAAAATCTCATTGTAACACATTACAAAAAAAAGAATTAAAGACTATTCTTGAAAGTATTAGACTTTATAAAATAGAGCAACCATTTGTCGCAAACGCATCAAATTATGGAGTACCTCAAAATAGAGAAAGAGTGCTTTTTATTGGTTGTCGTAAAGATCAAAAGTATATTTCAGAAATTCCTGCAACAGTTTCCGAAGAAGAAAAAGTAACCATTTTTGAAGCTTTGTATGATTTGGACTTTATTGGTAATAACCAAGAAGCTCGTCGTTATGAAGAAATTAATATTTCTGCTCAATACAACGGAACTGCAAAGAAAATGACTAAACTTCTTAAAAAAAGAAAAATTGATGGAAAGCCAATTTCTAAAGGAGGAAAATCATTTGCAGAATGGTCAAAAAAAGGGAGGTTAATTGCACGCTTTAAACCACAAACAAAACCTTTTTACGTGAAGAATAATGAAGGCTTGGAGAACGGAGAAAAATATTTTGATGTACTCAACAATCACAAAACCAGTAACCAAAACGATACTGTAATTGAAAGACTTGGTGTCATTCTAAAAAATGGTAATTATAGACAAGCTCAACCAGAACTTAAAAAGTTAGATCTTTCAACAAACAAACGCAACTACAATGTTTTAAAACCTGACGAACAAAGCTCAACAATAATGACTATTGCAGATGATTACATTCATTATAATTCACCAAGGTCTTTGACAGTTAGAGAAATGGCACGTTTACAATCATTTGATGACTCTTTTGTTTTTCAAGGAAAACGCTCAACTGGAGGAAATAATAGAAAAACTGAAGTTCCACAATATACTTTAGTAGGTAATGCTGTACCACCTTTATTAGCAAGAGCAGTAGCAACAGAAATATTAAAAAATATTAAATAAAAAATATGAAATCACTTGAAATAATTGGTTTTACCAAGGATTACAGAACCAACACCAATGTTATATATGCACAAATATTAGTGAAAGAATATTTTGACTTAATTGGCGATAATTATAATAAATTCCAACTTCAAAGGAAGAAAGAAACTCATAAAGGTTACAAGAGATTAATGGAAGACTTGGAAGAAGGAGCTTTACTACCTGGAATCACTTTAGCAATTGAGCCTAGTAAAGCTAAAGAGTTTATTCCCTTAATTGAGAAAAAAGCTAAAGAAAAGATTTCGGCACAATTAGAATCTATAAAAGATAGTATTTACATTCTTGACGGCCTTCAACGAACTCATAAAATAAAAGAATTAATTGATTCGAAAATTGAGTTTAAAGCTGAGCAAAAACTACTTTTAGAAATTTGGGTTGAACCTGAAATTTCTCATTTGGTATATAGACTTATAGTTTTAAATTCAGGGCAGAAACCTATGTCGATGAGACATCAAATAGAATTATTATTTACTACTATGAGAACAACTTTAATAAAGGATATACCAACATTAGAGATATTAGTAGAAAACAAGGAAGATAAAAGAACTAAAGCCTCTCAGTTTCCATTTGAAAGACTTGTAACTGCTTATTACAGTTTTCTTACCAAATCACCTGAAGTGGACAAGACAACTATCGTTTCACAAAAAATTGTAGAAGAAAAAATTATGGATGAAACTGAAGAATATTTGTCAGATAGTTTTGCTTCTTTCAAAGGCTATTTAAAAAAATATTGTGAATTAGATAACGAGTTGTTTAGAATTTGTGACAATTCTGATCTTAAATCATTTAGAAACTGGTTTGCTGATGCCAATGTTATTAATTCGTTTTTCTCATCAATTGGAAAGTTACACGAGGCAAAAGCTGGAAGAATTGAAAAGGCAATAAATGTTCTAATTGAAAAATTAAAAAGTGCTCAAAATGGTGAGGATATTATCAAATTAGAAGAATACAAAAAAATAAAAGAAGAAGTAGCTGACCCGAAAAAATATAATGTTGGATTTGCCACAAGGTTATTGTTATCAAAATCTTTTGATGAATACTTTAGAGATGAAGGAGATAGAACTTTACATGAATGTTGGATAGAATTATCTTTGGATTTAAAAAAGGATTAATATGATCTTCGAACATATAATTGCAATAAAAGATGACGATGACTTTTTAGAAGACATTGAAATAATAGAATTTTTAGGATATCCTTGTATAGATGATAAAATAGCTTTACCAATTAATACATCCTTCTCGTTTAACAGAAATAATACCATTGATATTAAATATGAATCTGGTATCAGTATTGGTGAAATAAAATTTTTAAAGGATAGAAAAATTGAAGATATAGAAGGTTTACCAAACGATGAAAGAATATGTTTCTATATCGATTATGATCAAGAACATATCGTAGACCAAAGTCATACTTTCAAGTTTGATTACATAATTATAAATAAAAGGAATTTTAATAAATATAAGTCAAAATATAAAAAGACTTCTTCGATTTGGGGAAGTTTCTTTCATATTGATGATAAGCCTAATATTATATTTGATAAGAAAAAAACAACAACTAGTTTATCAGTCTCTAGTAATTTAAAAATAAGAAATAGTATTTATAAAGACAATCTATTTCTATCTATAAATGAGCCCAATCCATTTAATCGTTTTTTAAAGTTATATCATCTATTGGAGTTACAATTTGATATGCATACTGCTCAAAAAATTAAAGCATTAGTTGAAGAAGGAAATAAAGAGAAAGAAATTAGCAGTAAACTAAAAGAATATACACGTGAGGAGATAAATAGACTCGTGTCAATCATTAGAGAACGTTGTGTTGATTTAGTATCACTAACAAATACAATGAATACCATTGAACCTTTTAAGGAAAAAGCAATCAAAATATTTTATCAATATGGTAAAGAAAGTAACCCTTTGAGGAGAACTAATGATTTTAGAAACATTGTTGATGAAGAAGGAAGTTTTAGCAATCAAGCCTTTGTTGAATCTCAAGGACATACCTATAATATAATAATACCTAAAATATGTGCTTATTGGATATATCGTGTTAGGTCTTCAATTGCTCATAATAAGTTTGGAGAATACATAATGGATAAAAATGACGAAGAATTTATTGTTGAATTTGCCGAACCACTACTTAAAGAAGTTGTTACTCAATGTTTTAAAATATGAGAAAACTTACAGAAACAGAACAAGGAAAGATAAAATTACTGACCAAAAACCAAGTTTCTCTTACATTAATTGAACCAACAGAAACAGGTCTAAAGAAATCCATAATGGATGCAACTGGTTCTGTACGAAGTTATTTGAAAAGTGAAAACATCCACGATTACGAATTACAAAAACAAGGTACAGAGAGCAAAATAATGATTCCAGCAAGTATTCATACAGGTTTTAATACTATAAAATCACAAGCATCTTTATATAGACCTACAACCAAAAAAGGAGACCCAAGAATCTGGTTTTATGGTTTGACAAAAATCGCTGACCCAAATGATATTATTGCAATCACATATTACGATGATAGTTTTCAAGCTTTCAACTTGACAAAATTAGATGTTAATGTATTGATTAATTCTTCAATTCAAAATCCATTTCAGTATTTAATTAACGCAATCAATAATACAGAAAACGAAGTGGCATTTGAACTTTTAGAAATGTTAAGAAAAATTGCAAGTGCTGGCCCAATTCCTTCAATGGTAGATGCTGATACTTCTGTTGGTCGAACACTCGAAACAGCACTTGGAATAAATATCAATTCTTCTAAGGAACCTGATTACAAAGGAATTGAGTTAAAGTCATTCAGAAATAGCAGAACAAACCGTAAAAATTTATTTGCCCAAGTACCAGATTGGAAATTGAGTAAATTTAAAAGTTCAGGAGAAATTTTAGAAACTTTTGGATATGAACGTGAAGATGATTTTAAATTGTATTGTACAGTTTCAGCAATAACTAGAAATTCACAAGGTTTAAACTTAAGGCTTGATAGTGACATTAAACAATTGATTGAAAATTCTGATAAACCAGAAGTTGGAGATTTTGTTGTTTGGACTTTGGACAAACTTCATAATCGATTAAGAGAAAAGCATAAAGAAACATTTTGGGTTGAAGCCGAAAGCACAACAATAAATAACCGAGAACATTTTCAATATAAACTAGTTGAGCATACAAAAAAGCCTATTACTACACAATTTGATTTATTAATTGAACAAGGAATAATTACGCTTGACCATTTAATTAAACGAACAAAAACAGGAGGAGCAAAAGAAAAAGGTCCTATTTTTAAAATCAAACCTGAAGGAATTGAGCTATTGTTTCCACCAAGTGAAAGTTATAGTTTAATCTAAACGGTATAACAAAACTAAAAGCTAACGCATCCCATTTTTAAAAAAACCCAATGCCCAACTAAAAACAAACTTAAGAGTCCCTTCATTTACAACTAAACACTAGCTAACAAATTCCAAAATTAGCAATACTTAATTATTCAAAACAAAATCAATAGAGAAGCAATTTATTATTTTTAAATTCGCAGTATTCGATGTTATACAAAAATGATTGACACTTCTATTTTAACTGTATTAGATGCTTCTTTAAAAGGAAGTCTCCTTTTTGATGCTTTACACAAGTCCATTTACGCAACCGATGCGTCTGTATATCGTAAGATTCCGTTGGCTGTTGCTTTTCCGAAAGATGTCGCAGACATTCAACAATTGATTGCTTTTGCAACCAAAAACGAGATTACGTTAATACCGAGAACCGCAGGAACTTCGTTGGCCGGACAATGTGTTGGAGACGGAATTGTAGTAGATGTTTCTAAACATTTTACCAACATCATTTCTTTTGATAAAATACATCAAACGGTTACCGTACAACCTGGAGTTATTCGTGATGAATTGAATTTGTTTTTAAAACCCCACGATTTATTTTTTGGTCCAAATACCTCAACATCTAACCGCTGTATGATTGGCGGAATGGTTGGGAACAATTCTTCTGGAACTACTTCTATTCGCTACGGAGTTACTCGAGATAAAGTGATTTCTATTGATGCGATTTTGAGTGATGGAAGTTTGGCGACATTTTCTGAAATTTCTTCGGAAACCTTTAAACAGAAAATGGAATTAGAAACGCTGGAAGGAACTATTTACAAAGCCATTTATAGCGAATTGATTTTTGATGCGAATCAAGAAGAAATTAAAAAAGAATTTCCGAAAGCAACCATTCACAGAAGAAATACGGGTTATGCCGTTGATGAATTTTTAACATCGGATTTGTTTGGTGGAACAGCACCAACCATTAACGTGGCAAAATTCTTAGCAGGAAGTGAAGGAACCTTGGCCTTTTCTACTGCAATTACCTTGCAATTGGATGCCATTCAACCGAAAGAAAGTATTTTAATTACGTCGCATTTTAAAAGTATCAACGAAAGTTTAAAAGCCACGTTGGTTACCATGAATCACAACTTGTTTACCTGTGAATTGATGGACAAAGCCATTTTAGATTGTACAAAAAACAACAGAGAACAAGCAAAAAACAGGTTCTTTTTACAAGGAGATCCTGAAGCCGTTTTAATGTTAGAAGTTGCAGCAAATTCTATTGAAGAAGCAGAAGTTTTGGCAAACAACGTGATTGCTGATTTAGAAAAAAATAACTTCGGATATCACCATCCAAAGATTTATGGAGACGATATTCAAAAAATATTCGCCTTGCGAAAAGCAGGTTTAGGTTTGTTAGGAAATATGATTGGCGATAAAAAAGCCGTTGCGTGTATCGAAGACACCGCAGTTGCTTTAGAAGATTTGCCTAATTATATTGAAGAATTCACCAAAATAATGGATGCCTATCAACAAAAGGCCATTTATTATGCACACGCTGGCGCTGGTGAAATTCATTTACGCCCTATTTTAAATTTAAAGAAAAAAGAAGATGTGGTATTGTTCCGTAAAATTACCACAGAAACCGCAAAGCTTGTAAAGAAATACAACGGTTCGTTTAGTGGAGAACACGGAGACGGAATTGTACGAGCAGAATTTATTCCGTTAATGATTGGTGAAGAAAACTACCAATTATTACGACGTATAAAAAAAGCATTTGATCCAAAGAATGTTTTTAACAAAGGTAAAATTACCGATGCTTTTCCGATGGATGAAAGTTTGCGGTATGCAATCGACCGAAAAGAACCAGTTATCAAAACCCTTCAAGATTTTTCAGAAAACGAAGGAATTTTAAAACTAGCAGAAAAATGTAATGGTTCTGGAGATTGTAGAAAACCTGTTTCTGCTGGCGGAACGATGTGTCCGAGTTACAGAGCCACCAAAAACGAAAAAGATACTACACGCGCAAGAGCAAACGCATTGCGTGAGTTTTTAACCAATTCTGAAGAACCAAATAAGTTCAATCATCAAGAATTAAAAGAAGTCTTTGACTTGTGTTTGAGTTGCAAAGCCTGTGCTTCTGAATGTCCAAGTAATGTAGATGTTTCGGCTTTAAAAGCAGAGTTTTTATATCAATACCAAGAAACAAACGGCTATAGTTTTAGAAGTAAATTATTTGCGAATAATGTAAAATACAATCAATTAGGAAGCCTCACTCCTGCTCTAACGAATATGCTATTAAACACTTCGTTGTCAAAAGCGATTATGGGAATTGCACAAAAAAGAAGCGTTCCAAAATTGGCTTCAAGGACATTAAATAGCTGGTACAAAAAACGAAATGTCACTTCGAATTTGTCATCTCGAGCGGAGTCGAGAGGTAAAAAAGTATACCTATTCAACGACGAATTTACCAATTATTACGATGTAGAAATCGGAAAAGACGCCATTTTTGTCTTGGAAAAATTAGGATATGCTGTAGAAGTCCTGCATCACAAAGAAAGCGGACGAAGTTTTATATCCAAAGGATTTTTAAAAGAAGCGAAACAAGTTTGTAACGAAAACATTGCTATTTTTAAAGATGTAATTTCTGATGCAACGCCGTTAATCGGAATAGAACCATCAGCAATTTTAACTTTTAGAGACGAATACATCAGATTGGCTGATGATAAAGTATCCGCGACAGAAATTGCGAAAAATGCATTTACTATTGAAGAGTTTTTAAACAACGAGCATCAAAAAGGAAATCTAGATACTTCTATATTTACATCAGCTTCTAAAACACTCAAAATTCACGGACATTGTCATCAAAAAGCATTGTCTAGTACAGCAGCGAGTTTTACTATTTTAAACATTCCAACAAATTATTCTGTAACCATTCTAAACACAGGTTGTTGCGGAATGGCAGGAAGTTTTGGCTACGAAAAAGAGCATTACGACTTGAGCATGCAAGTTGGAGAAGACACTTTGTTTCCGAAAGTTAGAAATTGTACCACAGACACAGAAATTGTTGCAGCTGGAACAAGTTGTCGTCATCAAATTTTTGATGGAACAGAACGCATTGCAAAACATCCAATTACCCTATTAAAAGAAGCTTTATCCAATTAATAGAGCAATTATTAAAAACTTGTAAAAAAGTCGTAATTTAGTCATCTAAACTATAATCTACATAAAATGATACAATCAAAATTTTTAAAAAGTAAGCTAGTACTCGGGATGTTCTTTTTTATTGCAACTATTGTGCTTACTTCAATGCAATCAAATGATATTAAAGATATTGATGGCAGATGGGATTACGAAGTTGAAGCTGCTGATGATACAATGACTGGCGAAATGACTATTAAAAAATCAGATGATAACTATACCGTTCAAATAGAAACTACCCAATTTGGTTCTTTAGAATTAGAAAATATAGTACTAAATAACAATGTACTTAATGCAAATATTGATATTGAAGGTAATTCGATTGAATTTGAATTTAAGTTTGATGGAGATTCTATGTCTGGTTCTGTTAGCACTCCAGATGGAGACCTTGATATCAAAGCAAAAAGAAGGAAAGAACAATAATGCGTTCTTGAAAATATATGAATGTATTTGATACTTAAAATTTAGGTATTGAATACATTTTTTATTTACAAATAAGACTTCATTTTTGTTTTTGTAAATTTAAAATCTAAACATTCCTATTTTGCAAAAACAACATAAATTTACTTCAATGTTTGCCTTGATTATTGCGGGCGAAGCTATTTTCTTATTACCTTTTATTTTAATGCGTGTTTTTAAACCCGTTATTAGAGAAGCCTTTTTAATTTCTGATGCTCAGATTGGTGAAGCACAAGCTTTGTATGGAATAACAGCTGTAATTTCTTATTTTTTTGGTGGTTTTATTGCTGATAAATGGGAAGCAAGAAAATTATTGTCAATCTCATTAATACTAACAGCAATTGGTGGCTTTTGGATGACAATGATTCCGTCTATTTTTACATTAAAAATACTCTATGCTTTTTGGGGAGTTTCTACCATATTATTGTTTTGGGCTTCGCTAATTAAAGCAACAAGACAATGGGGAAATTCACATAACCAAGGGTTATCTTTTGGTTTATTAGATGGTGGAAGAGGTTTTTTTGCAGCAACTATTGCCTTATTTGGCGCAGCAATTTTGACTTATTTTTTTCCAGCCGAAGCTGTAAATATAACAATTGATCATAAAGTACAAACCTTGCAATACATTATTGGAACTATAACTGCTATCGTTTTTTTAGTTTCTTTATTTGTTTGGTTTGTATTACCGAAAGAGAACGTTATAAAATCAAGTTCTAAAGAATTTCAATTCGATTTTAAACAAGCATTTCAATTAATGAAAAAACGAAAAGTAATCTATCATTCATTGATTATTTTTTGTGCGTATTGTGCTTATAAATTAACTGGAACTTACGGAACGTATGCTAAAGATGTTTGGAATTATTCGCTGGAAGAAGCTACTTATTTTGCTGTATTTATTCAATATTTAAGGCCAATCGCAGCAATTACTGTGGGTTGGATTGCTGATAAGTTTGTACCATCAAAATTAATTATTCCTTGTTTTACAATTTTAATTATTGCTTCTGCAATTTTAGGAATGGGCTTCTTTCATGATCAACTAATCTATTTATCATTCACTTTTTTTATATTTATGGCCCTGGGAACTTACGCATTAAGAGGTTTGTACTTTGCCATAATTGAAGAAACAAAAACACCTTTACAACTTACTGGAACCTTAGTCGGAATAATTTCTGTAGTTGGTTTTACCCCAGATATCTTTATGTCTTTGTTTATCGGCTATATGTTAGGGAAAGGCCCAACAATTGTAGAATATCAAAATTTATATTCGTTGTTTACTATTATTCCAATTATTGGTTTGTTAGCTGCAATTGGTTTTCGAAAAGCAATCAAATAAAAAAGCTCCCAATTATTGAGAACTTTTTTTATTAACTGTGTCATCAGTCGCAGTCTAGATGTAAATTAGTTCTCGACTGCGCTCGAACTGACATTTATTTTAAACCAGCTAAACTATTTTTAATCGTTTCAATTTTCGCTAACGTATCCGCTTCTTTTTTACGCTCCATCGTAATTACTTGTTCTGGTGCATTACTTACAAAACGTTCGTTAGATAATTTCTTTGAAATTCCGAATAAAAAGCCTTCTGCCCTTTTTAACTCAGCTTGTAATTTTTCAATTTCCGCTTCCACATCAATATCCTCTACAGAAATGGGCACAAAGTACTCGTTCGATTTTACTCTGAAGGAAGCACCTTCAACTTTTTCTGAAACATAGGTAATTGCCGCTGCGTTTGTTAATTTCTGAATGACTACATCAAAATTTTGAGTAGCGTTTTCATTATTTACCACAAACAATTCAACGGTATCTTTAAAAGAAATATTCTTCTCTTTTCTGATGGTTCTAATTCCTGAAACCACATCTGTAATCATAGAAAAATTGGTAATCAACTCTTGATTGCTTTTTTTAGCTTCTGGCCATTTTGCAACAATCAATGCTTCATCTGGAGTTCTTTCTGTAATGTGTTGCCAAATTTCTTCTGATAAAAATGGCATAAATGGATGTAATATTTTTAAATTATTTTCTAATACAGCAATAATGTCTGCATAGGTTTTTGCATCTATAGGTTGTTGATATGCAGGTTTTACAATTTCTAATAACCATGAAGAAAAATCGTCCATAATTAATTTATAAATTGCCATCAACGCATCTGATAATCTGTACTTACTAAAATGATCTTCAATTTCTGATAATGCTTTTTGAAACTTCGCTTCGTACCAAGACAAACCAATTTTTGCAGTTTCTGGTTGTGTTAAAGTAGCATCAACTTCCCAACCTTTTATCAAACGAAACGCATTCCAAATTTTATTTGCAAATTGTTTTCCTTGTTGACAAAGTGATTCATCAAACATTAAATCGTTTCCAGCAGCAGAACTTAATAACAACCCTACTCTTACTCCATCTGCGCCATAATCATCAATCAACTTTAACGCATCAGGAGAATTTCCTAATGATTTCGACATTTTTCTACGTTCTTTATCACGTACCAAACCTGTTAAATACACATTGTTAAAAGGTTTCATGTCTTTATATTCGTATCCTGCGATAATCATACGCGCCACCCAGAAAAATAAAATATCTGGACCTGTAACTAAATCGTTTGTTGGATAATAATATTTGATTTCTTCGTTTTCTGGATTTCTAATTCCGTCGAAAACCGACATTGGCCACAACCAAGAAGAAAACCACGTGTCTAGTGCGTCGTTATCTTGTTTTAAGTTTTGAGTTGTTAGTTTTGAGTTTTGAGTTTTCTCTTTTGCAAGTTCAAGTGCATCTTCTATATTTTCTGCAACCACAAAATCTTCTTTTCCGTCTCCGTAGAAATAGGCCGGAATTTGTTGTCCCCACCACAATTGACGAGAAATATTCCAATCACGAATATTTTCCATCCAATGACGATAGGTGTTTTCGAATTTCTTTGGATACAAATTGATTTCAGCATTTTCTCCTAAAACCGCTTCAATTGCAGGTTTTGCCAACTCTTCCATTTTTAAAAACCATTGATCTGACAATCTTGGTTCAATCACAGCTTTGGTTCTTTCAGAAGTTCCCACTTTGTTTAGGTGTTGTTCTGTTTTTACCAAGAATCCTTTTTCTTCTAATTCTTTGGTGATTTCTTTACGAACTACAAATCTGTCTTTCCCTTCATAATGCAATCCAAACGAATTTAAAGAAGCATCATCATTAAAAATATCAATTACTTCTAAGTTGTGTTTATCGCCTAAAACTTTATCATTTTCATCATGTGCTGGTGTTACTTTTAAACAACCAGTTCCGAATTCTACATCCACATATTCATCTTCTATAATCGGAATTATACGATTACACAAAGGCACAATTGCTTTCTTTCCTTTTAAATGTGTAAAACGTTCATCATTTGGATTGATACAAATTGCGGTATCTCCAAAAATAGTTTCAGGACGCGTTGTAGCAATTGTTAAGGTTTCCTCAGAACCTTCAATTTTGTATTCTAAATAATATAAATTTCCTTGTTTTTCAACATGAATTACTTCTTCATCAGATAATGTTGTTTTTGCTTCAGGATCCCAATTTACCATTCTATAACCACGGTAAATTAAGCCTTTGTTGTACAAATCAACAAATACTTTAATCACAGATTCAGACATTTCTGGATCCATTGTAAAAGCCGTTCTGTCCCAATCACAAGAACATCCTAGTTTTTTTAATTGCTCTAAAATGATACCACCATATTCGTCTTTCCAATCAAAAGCATGCTGTAAAAATTCTTCTCTTGTTAAATCATTTTTACGAATTCCTTGTTCTTTTAATTTTGCAACCACTTTTGCTTCTGTAGCAATAGACGCATGATCGGTTCCGGGAACCCAACACGCATTTTTTCCTTGCAAACGAGCATGACGAATTAATACATCTTGAATGGTATTATTCAACATGTGTCCCATGTGTAAAACCCCAGTTACATTTGGCGGCGGAATTACAATTGTATATGGCTCTCTTTCATCTGGTGTTGAATGAAAATAATTATTCTTCATCCAGTAATCATACCATTTACTTTCTACACTTGTTGCAATATATTTAGAAGGAATTTCCATTCTTTGGCTTAATTTTTGAGATATAATCAGCAAAAATACAATTATCTTAAAGAACAGAAAAGCAGTAGTTGAATTTTTAAATATAAGATTTAAAGTCTATTTTTATCTCTAATTTATTCCTTATGAAATATTGTGTTTTACTGTTGTTCGTTTTCTTTACTTCGATGACTATTTTTGGTCAAAGTACTACAAAACCTGAGTTTAAATTTGTAAAAGAACTGATTAATTATGGTAAGGTAGTTCAAAATTCAGACGGACATAGAATCTTTGAGTTTACGAATGTTGGCAAAAGTCCGTTAATTATAACAGACATCAAAACTTCTTGCGATTGTGCAGTTCCTGAAAAACCAACAGCCCCAATTATGCCTGGAGAAAAAGGCACCATTACAGTTTCTTATGACACTTCTAAAATTGGTGGATTTTCTAAGCAAATTACCATTTTTTCAAACGCGAAAACAGAAATAAAAACCATAAGAATAAAAGGTTTTGTTGTGAAAAAAGCTTACTAATTTAGATTTTCTTTATCAATCTAAACTGAAAGTTTATATCTACACCTAACCTTTCAATTGTCATTCTAATTTTTCTCTTATGCCCTTTTTGAAATTTACCTAACAACTGTTTTAATGTTAATTTGTGTACTTCAGTTCCGTTTATTGATAAAATAATATCGTTTTTTTTTATTCCTGCTAACCCTGCTGGCGAATTTTCTAAAACATGTTTAATTTTATATGAAGGTTTAAACCTATAACTATAGGTAGAGACTAAAGAAATTGTACTATTATTTACGGTTTGAGAAACACTATTAGAATATGCGTCTGAAAATGTTGTTTGGGCTTTTTCTTTTACCAAAACCTTACCATTATACACAACATCTAAACCACTCATATTGTATTCAAATCCACCTCTAAATGAACCATTCTTTTTTAATGTAATTTTTTTATTTTTATAATCTACCCAAACTTTAAATCTCTTTAAAATATTACCACCAACACTTCCGTTTCTTTCTTTAAATTGTCTTGCATTAAAGGTAGATGAAGAGTCTAAAAATGACACTGTAGGGTCTTTAATTTTAAAGCTTCCAATTAATATTTGTTTAATTCTACTTTTTTTTCCGTAAATGGTTCCGCTTATTCCTTCTCCTAAAACATCATCAAAATGTCTAATTGGAGTTTGAATTTCTTCTTTAGAGTTTTCAAATAACCAAATTGCTTCTGACCCACCCGTATCTATTAATAATTTTACATCTGTTACTGTATTACCAACAGTGTCTAATTGAATTTTTGCATCTATATAAGGTTTGTTTCGAAAAAATTGTAGAGGAAAAGATTGGCATTTTCTGCATTTTTTTTCTTTATAAAATTTAGGGTTATAAAAAAAAACTCGCCTTGTAGCATAGTTAATATAAACGATTGCATCTTTAAATAAATTGTAACCAACTATTCCATGAATGGTAATACCCATTCTTCCAGACACATCAAACCTGTCTTTTAAAAGGACATATATTTCTTGATTTTCACCAACAAAATTTTTAATTTTTAACGTGTTATTTCCAGATATCAATGCATCCATTGACTTGCCTTCTCCTAAACCCTGTAATGATATTTTTCTCACATCATTTAAGTCAATACTATCATTTTGTGATAAATTAAAAAGGATGGTTTTATTAACTCCTGTATCTAAAATAAAAGACAATTGCCTTCCGTTAACTTCCATCGGAATCACAATTAAGTTGTTTATTAGATTAAACCTAACAGATTGTTCTTTTTGGTCAGGTCCTAAGAAATTAAATTGAGATTGAGATTTCGTAGTACTCGAAAAAACAATTAAAAACAAAAAGAATACGATATATTTTTTTTTCAAAAAAAAGATTTATAAATATTAATGTCAATATACAAATTTACAATTTACTAATTGTTTTTATTTTGCAAATATTTAACCTTTATTTGCGGATGAAAAAGAAATGCTAAACCACGTAGGTTTTTAAAAATAAATTCAGAAATTTGCTTTACATTTAACCAGACAAAATCAAAGATTATGCCTTTAATTTCAAAGAAGGGAAACTTAATGCCAGAATCACCAATTCGTAAATTGGTACCGTATGCAGAAAATGCATATAAACAAGGTAAAACAGTGTACCATTTAAACATTGGTCAACCAGATATTAAAACTCCACAAGTTGCTTTAGATGCCGTTTCTGTGCACTCGCTAACAACAATTGCGTACACAAGATCTGAAGGTTCTGAAGGATATAGAACAAAAATTGCTGATTATTATAGCAAACACGACATTCATGTAAAACATGATGATATTATTGTAACAACCGGTGGTAGTGAAGCACTTATGTTTGCTTTTGGTAGTGTGATGGATGTGGATGATGAAATCATTATTCCGGAACCTTTTTATGCAAATTACAACGGATTCTCAGTAGCATCTGGCGTAAACGTTGTTCCAGTGATTTCTAAAATTGAAGATAATTTTGCATTGCCTCCAATAGAAGAATTTGAAAAATTAATCACACCAAAAACAAAAGCAATCTTAATCTGTAATCCTGGAAATCCGACAGGATATATTTACAGCAAGGAAGAAATTAAAAAATTAGCCGCAATTGTAAAAAAGCATGATTTATTTTTAATTTCTGATGAAGTATATAGAGAATTTGCTTATGATGGCATAGAACATTACTCTATTTTACAAGAAGAAAGTATTGCTGATAACGCCATTATTATTGATTCTGTCTCAAAAAGATACAGTATGTGTGGTGCAAGAATTGGCTGTTTAGTTTCTAAAAATAAAGATGTCATAAAAACCGCATTAAAATTTGCGCAAGCTCGTTTAAGTCCACCAACACTAGCACAAATTGCTTCTGAAGCCGCCTTAGAAACTCCACAAAGTTATTTTGATGAAGTAATTGAAGAATATGTGAGTAGAAGAAATACACTAATTAAAGCACTACAAAAAATAGACGGAGTGAAAGTTGCAAAACCTAAAGGTGCTTTTTATTGTATTGTAGAATTGCCTATTAAAAATGCAGATGACTTTGCAAAATGGTTGTTAGAATCTTTTGATGTAGATGGAGAAACAGTTATGGTTGCTCCTGCAGCCGGATTTTACTCAACGCCTGGAGTTGGATTAAATCAAATTAGAATTGCCTACGTTTTAAATAATGATAGTTTAAAAAAGGCCATCAATATTTTAAAAGAAGCTTTAAAAGTATATAAAGATTAGTGACTATTTTAAACAACATATCTTTAAAAGAATACAATACGTTTGGTGTAGAAGTTTATGCCAAACGTTTTGTTTCTATCAGTTCTTTTTATGATTTACAGCAACTTTTAAAAACCGAAAAAGAGTTGTTTTTGTTATCTGGCGGAAGTAATATGTTGCTTACAAAAGACATCGAAAAATTAGTTACTTTTATTAATTTTAAAGGAATCTCTATTGATAGAGAAAATGAAAATTCTGTACATATTACGGTAAACTCTGGAGAAAATTGGCACGAATTTGTATTGTGGTGTATTTCTCAAGATTATGGTGGCATTGAAAATTTATCTTTAATTCCTGGAAATGTTGGTACTTGTCCGATACAAAATATTGGCGCGTACGGAGTTGAAGTAAAAGATACCATTACAAAAGTGGAAGCTTTAGAAATTGAAACCGGAAAGTTGGTTCCTTTTTCAAATACTGATTGTGAGTTTGGTTATCGAAATTCAATCTTCAAGAATCACGCAAAAGGAAAGTACATTTTAACTTCTGTTAGTTTTCAATTGACAAAAACTACACATCAACTAAATACTTCTTACGGAGCGATTGAAACTGCTTTGAAAGAAAAAAACATTACAAATCCAACCATTAAAGATGTTTCTGATGCTGTTATTGCAATCAGAAAATCGAAACTTCCAGATCCAAAAGAAATTGGAAATAGTGGAAGTTTTTTTAAAAATCCTGTAATTACAACTCAGCAATTTATAGAAATCCAAAAACAACATCCTACAATTCCGAGTTATAAAATCTCTGAAACTGAAACCAAAGTTCCTGCTGGTTGGTTGGTAGAACAATGTGAATTTAAAGGCAAACGTTTTGGCGATGCCGGTGTTCACGAAAAACAAGCATTGGTCTTAGTAAATTATGGAAATGCAAGTGGAAAAGAAATCCATCAATTGGCACAAAACATTCAACAAGCCGTTTTTAAAAAATTTCAAATTTCTCTAGAGATTGAAGTAAATATATTTTAATCTCTTTAATATTTTCATCCTTAGGAAAGTTTATTTCAACTTTAAAAAACAGCTTTTAACGTATTTTTTTAGTTCTTGTTTTTAATAATAAGTATCTTTGTTGTATCAAATTATTTACAATGAAACTTGTTTTACTTACCATCGGTTTATTAGGATTGGCTTTTGCAGGAATTGCCATTAAAATTTGGGCAAAAAAAGACGGAAAATTTGCAGGAACTTGTGCAAGTCAAAACCCAATGTTAAACGAATCTGGAGAAGCTTGTGGATTTTGCGGTAAAAGTCCAGATCAGTTTGATACCTGTGCAGAACCTGAACACAAATAATTGATTTTCTCGCTATGATTCTTACAGTTATTTTCTACATTTTCGTAGCAACAACTGCTGTTCAACTTATTTATTTTTTGTGTTTTTCATCCATCTTATTTGTAAAAGAAAAGAAAAAAACTATCAAACAAATTCCTGTTTCTATAATCATTTGCGCTAAAAACGAAGAACACAATTTACAAGCATTTTTACCAAGTATTATCAACCAAAAGTATGCTGATTTCGAAATCATTTTAATTAACGATGCTTCTTCGGATGATACATTAGAAGTGATGGAATCTTTTAAAGAGCAACACGCCAATATTAAAATTGTAAACGTAAAAAATAACGAAGCTTTTTGGGGAAATAAAAAATATGCTTTGACACTCGGAATTAAAGCGGCTACAAACGAACATTTATTATTTACGGATGCAGATTGCGAGCCTGTTTCTAGATTGTGGGTTCAATCGATGACACAACATTTTTCTAGCAAAAAAACAATTGTGTTGGGTTACGGAAAATACAAAACTCAAAAAACTTTTGTCAATTTATTAGTGCGATTTGAAACCTTTTTAACTGCAATTCAATATTTTAGTTACGCAAAATTAGGTTCTCCATATATGGGCGTTGGCAGGAATTTAGCGTACACAAAAAGCGAGTTTTTTAAAACAAACGGATTTATAAAACACATTCAAATAAGATCTGGCGACGATGATTTGTTTATACAAGAAGCAGCAACAAAAATAAATACTGCAATTTGTTTGAACAGAAAAAGTTTTACAATTTCAAATCCGCCAGTAACATTAAAAGAATGGTTTCGTCAAAAAAGAAGACATGTTTCTACGGCATCTTATTATCAATTTAAACATCAATTTTTTTTAGGATTGTATTTTGCAAGTAAATTCTTCTTTTATGTATCCGCAATTCTTCTTTTCTTTTTGATGAGTTGGAAACTTATTACGCCCATTTTTGGTGTGTATATTTTGAGCTTGTATCTCGTTTTTGGCTTTTCTGCAAAGCGTTTGCAAGAAAAAAAGGTGATCTTCTTTCTTCCTTTTTTAGATCTTTTTTTACTTCTATTTCAATTTAGTATCTTTATCTCCAATACTTTTTCAAAACCTACGCATTGGAAATAAAAGGCGACGAGTTACTACAAACCATACAAAAAGCGAAAGAAGGCAGTCAACTTGCTTTTAATCTCTTGTTGGATAATTTCTGGAACAGTGTCCATAATTTTCAATTAAAAAGACATCAAAACGAAAATGATGCAGAAGATATTACCATTCAAACTTTTTCTAAAGCTTTTGATAAAATTGACACTTTTGATGAGAAATATCAATTTAAAACATGGTTGATTACCATTTCTAAAAACATTCATATTGATATGCTGCGCAAAAAAAAATCTTCCATTTTAGCGGAATCTTACAAAGTAAAAAGTGCCGAAATTTATGAGGTTATTGATGACAATCCGACGCCAGAAGATAAAATAATTACAGAACAAAATTTGGCAAAACTGCTAAAAGACATCAAGCAATTAAAGCCAAAATACCAAGAAGTCATTAACTTACGTTATTTTCAAGAATTGAGTTATAAAGAAATTTCTGAACAAATTGGAGAACCCATAAACAACGTAAAAGTAAAGTTATTACGTGCCAAAAAATTGTTAGCTGAGATTATTAAAAAATCTTAACATGAAAAAATCGTTTCTAAATTCTTTGGGTCCAGGTTTATTATTTGCTGGAGCAGCAATTGGCGTTTCGCATTTGGTGCAATCTACCAAAGCTGGAGCAGAATTTGGATTTGGATTATTATGGGCGTTGTTATTGGTACATTTATTCAAATATCCGTTTTTTCAATTCGGACCGCGTTACGCAGCGGCAACTGGAGAATCTTTATTGGATGGATATAAAAAACTTGGCAAACCTGTTTTAATCGCTTATTACATCATCAATTTTGCAACCATGTTTACCATTCAAGCTGCAGTTACCATTGTAACTGCCGGAATTGCTTCTCAGTTGTTTGGTTTTACAAACAATTTGGTTGTATGGTCGATACTAATTATTAGTATTAGCACAATAATTCTAGTGATTGGGAAATATAAATTGCTAGATAATTTGATGAAATATATTATCATTTTATTAACGATAAGCACTGTAATTACAGTAGTTATAGCGGTATTTAGCACAAAAGAATCATTTACTTTTACGCAAATTTTACCAAGCGGAACCATAGAAATTACCTTTTTAATTGCTTTTTTAGGTTGGATGCCAGCGCCCTTAGATATTTCTGTTTGGCATTCTTTATGGACCTTAGAAAAGGATAAAACCACGCTTTTAAAAACGAAACCAAATCAAGCAATATTCGATTTTAATATTGGCTATTTAGGAACGCTTTTTTTAGGAGTTTGTTTTATCGTTCTAGGAGCTTTGGTCATGTTTAATTCTGGAGAAACGTTTTCGAATAATGGTGGCGTTTTTGCATCTCAATTGATACATCTTTATACTGAAAACCTTGGAGAATATTCATCTATTTTAATTGGCGTTACGGCATTTACAACCATGTTTAGCACCACAATTACAACCTTAGATGCATCGCCAAGAGCCATGACAA
The DNA here is from genome assembly GCF_030444335.1 of Polaribacter huanghezhanensis. Taxonomy (NCBI): domain Bacteria; kingdom Pseudomonadati; phylum Bacteroidota; class Flavobacteriia; order Flavobacteriales; family Flavobacteriaceae; genus Polaribacter; species Polaribacter huanghezhanensis. The sequence continues at coordinate 2,473,900 of NZ_CP128595.1, forward strand.
AAACAACTGATTTATTGTTTGACAAAAAAACAAAATTCAATTACTGGTTTTGGATTTTATTTTTAGCTTTTGGCACATTTATCATTTTATATTTCTTTATGAGCAATATGGGTTTATTGGTTAAAATTGCAACTATTTTATCCTTTCTAACCGCCCCATTTTACGCCATTCTTAATTATATTTTAATCACAGGAAGGCACACACCAAAAAAACATCAACCAAGTATTTATTTAAAAATCTTAAGTTGGTTTGGAATTGCTTTTTTAATCGGATTTAGTAGTTGGTTTTTAATCAATTTATAATCCTTTTCTTTGTAACTTTGCATCTCAATTTTTATTTCGCATGATAAACGAATCAGCAACACTTCCAGAAAAAGTAAAAAAACCAAAATGGTTGCGTGTAAAATTACCTGTTGGTAAAAAATACACAGAACTTCGTAGTTTGGTTGACAAGTATAAATTAAACACCATTTGTACTAGTGGAAGTTGCCCAAACATGGGAGAATGTTGGGGAGAAGGAACTGCTACTTTTATGATTTTAGGAAATATTTGTACGCGTTCTTGTGGATTTTGTGGCGTAAAAACCGGAAGACCAGAAACCGTTGAATGGGACGAACCAGAAAAAGTGGCGCGCTCTATAAAATTGATGAGCATAAAACACGCCGTTTTAACATCGGTTGATAGAGACGATTTAAAAGATGGTGGTTCTATTATTTGGGCAGAAACTGTAAATGCAGTTCGCAGAGCAAATCCAGGTACAACTTTAGAAACATTGATTCCTGATTTTCAAGGAAACGAAAAATTAATAGATAGAATTATCAACGTTGCTCCAGAAGTAGTTTCTCATAATGTAGAAACCGTTCGTAGATTGACTAGAGAAGTTCGGATTCAGGCAAAATACGACAGAAGTTTAGGTGTTTTAAAATACTTAAAAGAAAAAGGAATGCGTACCAAATCTGGAATTATGTTAGGTTTGGGAGAAACCGAAGAAGAAGTCATTCAGACCATGAAAGATTTACGCAATGTTGGTTTAGATGTAATTACAATTGGGCAATATTTACAGCCAAGTAAAAAACATTTACCCGTAAAAGAATTCATCACTCCAGATCAATTTAAAAAATACGAAACACTAGGTTTAGAAATGGGCTTTATGTACGTAGAAAGTGGCGCATTAGTGCGTTCTTCATACAAAGCACACAAACACGCTCGTTAGATTTTAACTTATAATATTATTAAACTCACAAAGTATATTTGTGAGTTTTTTTGTTTTTTCAAAAAACTACAAGTATTATTAAAGTATCCTCAATAGAATTGACCACATGATTAAACATTCCTTAATTATTTCGAATCAAATGTTAATTAAATGTAAAAATCACATTTATTTAACTTTTTTTCAAAGAAAAATTCATTTTGGCACAAGATTTGTAAAATAGAAAAACGAAGACAAATGTGAGAGACTTGTTTTCATTGTGTAAATTATTTGAATTAGTTGACATAAAAAAAACCACTTCGTTTGAAGTGGTTTTTTAGTTTGTCATGTATTTTATTTATATAGCATTGATGATATCGTGCTTTGTAATAATACTAAACTTTCCATTTTCTAAATCCACCAACACTGCTTGATTTTCTTTTGTAATTAATTTAGAAACTTCAACAATTGAAGCTGATGTTTTTACCACAGGATACTTCGCTCCCATTACTTCTTTTATTGGTTTATCTGCAACGTTTGTGTCTTTTAAATAACTTCTTAATAAGTCTGTTTCATCTAAAGAACCTACAAATCCGTTTATATCTTCTACAGGAATTTGAGAAATTTTATATTCTTTCATTCGTTCAATTGCATGCGAAATCAATTCTTCCGTTTTTACAGAAACCAATGGTTCATTTACATGATTCTTAATTAAATCTGCAGCAGTTGTGATTTTTTCTTCTAAAAATCCACGTTCACGCATCCACTCATCGTTAAACATTTTTCCAACATATCTACTTCCATGATCATGAAATAAAACTACAACAACATCATCTTTTGTAAAATGCTCTTTTAATTGTAACAATCCTTTGATTGCAGAACCTGCAGAATTGCCAACAAAAATACCTTCTTCTTTGGCAATTCTACGTGTGTAAATAGCCCCATCTTTATCAGTTACTTTTGTAAATCCATCGATGATAGAAAAATCAACATTTTTAGGTAAAATATCTTCTCCAATTCCTTCGGTGATGTATGGATAAATTTCATTTTCATCAAAAATTCCAGTTTCATGGTATTTTTTAAACACAGAACCATAGGTGTCTATTCCCCAAATTTTAATGTTTGGGTTTTTTTCTTTTAAGTATTTTCCGATTCCAGAAATTGTTCCTCCTGTTCCAACTCCAACAACAAAATGTGTGATTTTCCCATCTGTTTGCTCCCAAATTTCTGGGGCAGTTTGCTCGTAATGCGCTAGTGCATTTGATGGATTATCATATTGATTTACGTACCAAGAATTTGGCGTTTCTGCTCCTAATCGTTTAGAAACTGAATAATACGAACGCGGATCATCTGGATCTACGTTGGTTGGACACACAACTACTTCCGCCCCAACTGCACGTAAAATATCCATTTTTTCTTTTGATTGTTTATCAGAAATCACAAAAATACATTTGTATCCTTTTATAATGGCAGCCAAAGCCAATCCCATTCCTGTATTTCCAGAAGTTCCTTCAATGATTGTTCCGCCAGGTTGCAATCTTCCGTCTGCTTCTGCATCTTCAATCATTTTTAATGCCATTCTGTCTTTTACAGAGTTTCCTGGATTAAAGGTTTCTACTTTAGCCAACACCAAAGCGTCCACTTCTTTTGTTACTGAATTTAATTGAACTAAAGGTGTATTACCAATGGTTTCTAATATGTTTTTTGCGTATTTCATGTGTCTATTTTACTTATCTTTTATTGGTCACGTAGCCTCCAAGTAGTCATTCCCTTAGGTACTGAACTCTCGTTATGGAAGTTTCATCTTCTTAAATTATTGTGCAAAGAAACAAAATATTTAAGAGAAATGATTTAATAAGACATCTGTTTTAAAAAGAACAGATTTATGCAAATTGAATAGATTTTGACGGATTTATTTTTGTGATGATGTACGAAGGAATAATCAACATTAAAAAACACAAAATTAATGTACCAATATTTAATGCAATAATTGCAAAAACATTAATATCAATAGGAACTGTAGAAACATAATAGGTTGTAGGGTCTAGCGTAATAAAACCAAAATGCTGTTGTAAAATTAATAGTGTTATTCCAATTAAATTTCCCCAAAACAATCCTTTTAAAATTAAATAACTGGCGTTGTACAAAAAGATTTTACGGATGCTCCAATTATCACTTCCCAACGCTTTTAAAATTCCGACCATTTGCACACGTTCTAAGATTAAAACCAACAAAGCAGTGATCATATTTATACTGGCGACTAAAATCATAATTCCGATGATAAACCACACATTATTATCAAACAATTCTATCCATTCAAAAATAAATTGATAATTGTCTTCAATCGTGTTGCTGTTTAAAGTGGATCCAATTGCGGCATATACTTCATCTCCTTTTTGTTTGATATCGTCAAAATTATCAATCAATACTTCAAATCCGCCAATCTGATTTTCGTCCCATTTATTTAAACGTTGAATTTCTCTAATATCGCCAATCATCATGTTTTTATCAAACTGATTAAAACCAGTAGCGTAAATTCCGACAATTATAAATTTGTATCTGCTAGGTAATTTATTTTTGGTTGATTTTAAGAAAAATACATTGATGGTGTCGTGGAGATTTAAGTGTAATCTATTGACCAACGTTTTAGACAATAAAACATCTCTAACTCTTTGTTGATTAAAGTTTGGCAACCTTCCTTTTACCAAATATTCTGTAAAAAAAGACCAATCGTAATCTGTAGAAACTCCTTTAAAAACAATGCCTTCAAAATCGGTTGCAGTTCTTATCAATCCTGCTTTGTTGGCAAAAACTTGCACCTTTTTAATGCCTTCAATATTTTTAAACTTCGGATAAAAATCTTGATTTTTATCTATTGGAGTGATTGAAACCTCAGAATTATTGTCATCATAATTTGTGATTTGAATATGCCCTTTAAAACCAGATATTTTATCTCTAATTTTATGTTGCATTCCGCTTCCAGTTGCAATAGAAATCATCATAATAATAATTCCCAATGCAATTGCCGTGATTGCAATTTTTATTATTGGAGATGAAATGCTATTTTTATACTCTTTACCAGCAATAATACGTTTGGCAATAAATAACTCGTAATTCAATTTTATGATTCCATTAGTTCGTTTCAAAAGTACATATTTAATCTTATTTTTAGGCATTTGTTTTCCCTTGACTTCTTGCGCTCAAGAATCAACAAAAATTAAAGTTGCCGCTGAGCAAACAGAATTGTACTTAAATTTATTAAAAGGAAAAAATATTGCCGTTGTTGCAAATCAAACATCCGTTATTGAGAAAAAAGAAAAAAGAAAAGAGAAAAGAGAGTTTGTACATCTAGTAGACAGTTTACTTTCATTAAATATGAAGGTGAAAAAAGTGTTTGCTCCAGAACATGGTTTTAGAGGAAAAGCAGATGCTGGCGAACTTCTAAAAGACGGAGTTGACACTAAAACGGGCTTGCCTATTATTTCTTTGTACGGAAAAAATAAAAAACCTTCTGCAGAACAATTAAAAGGAATCGATCTGATTGTTTTTGATATACAAGATGTTGGCGTGCGATTTTATACTTATATTTCTTCGCTACACTATGTGATGGAAGCTGCTGCAGAAGCGGGAATTCCGCTGATAATTTTTGACAGACCAAATCCGAATGGACATTATATTGATGGTCCCCTTTTAGAAATGGAGCATAAAAGTTTTGTTGGTATGCATCCTGTTCCGGTTGTTTACGGAATGACGATTGGAGAATATGGACAAATGATTAATGGAGAAAAATGGCTAAAAAATGGAATTCAATGTGATTTAACTGTTATTCCCTTGAAAAATTACACCCACAAATCTACCTACAGTTTACCAATAAAACCTTCGCCAAATTTACCAAATGACAAAGCTATAAACTTGTATCCAAGTTTATGTTTTTTTGAAGGAACTTCTGTTTCAGCTGGACGTGGAACAAACATGCAGTTTCAAATTTATGGTTCACCTTATTTAGAGATAACAACATTTCATTTTACACCTCAATCTAACGAAGGAGCAAAATACCCAAAACATAGAAACAAAAAGTGCTATGGTGAAGATTTAAGAGAGACAAAAAGATTAAGCCAACTTAATTTAAGCTGGTTGCTAAAAGCCAATAAGCAAACTCACACAGCTGGAAGTTTTTTTAATTCGTTTTTCGAAAAACTTGCAGGAACAGAAAAGCTGCAAAACCAAATTATGCAAGGTTTATCTGAACAAGAAATTAGAGAATCTTGGCAAAAAGGATTGTCAGGTTTTAAAAAAATAAGATCTAATTATTTAATCTATGAATAGTTGTAAGTTATTTAAAAACATTAAGATTAATAAATTAAATTTCTTCTGAATTCGTCGGTTTTCGATATCCTTGAAAAGGTTGTTTTAATAATTCCATTAAATTTGCATTCGTTTTTTCATTCGGAAAAGTATCAACTCCGTACACAATTTTTTCGCGCTCTAAATACAAATACGTTCCGAAAATCCGATCCCAAAGAGAAAAGATGTTTCCGTAATTAGAATCTGTATATGGCAACATATGATGATGATGAATTTTATGCATGTCAGGAGAAATAATAATAGAACTCAATATTTTATCTACCCTTTTATTCATTTTGATATTTGCATGTGTAAACTGCGTAAAAATTAACGATATCGATTGGTAAATCATTACAATTGCAATGGGTGCGCCAACTACAAAAACACCAAATAATGTAAATGCAAAACGAATCATACTTTCTAACGGATGATGACGATTTGCTGTTGTTGTGTCTACGTTGTGATCTGTATGATGCACCAAATGAATCATCCAAAGTGATTTTACTTTGTGTTCTACAAAATGCACCAAATAGGCTCCAAAAAAGTCCAATAATACAACACCTAAAACAACATACAACCACAACGGCATTTCTGGTAACCAATTGATAATTCCAAAATGATTTATTTGCACCCAATCAGCAGATTTCAGCAATAAAAAAGCCAATGAAAAGTTAATTACAATCGTTGTTGCTGTAAAAAATAAATTCGGAAAAGCGTGTTTCCATTTTTTATAACTGAGCTTAAAAAGTGGCAATGCGCCTTCTAAAACCCAAAAAAAAGTAATTCCGCCCACAAGTAGTAAACTTCTATGTAAAGACGGAATGGTTTCGAAATAATGTATGATTGTTTCCAAATAAATATATTTTCTCTAAAAATAAGAAAATTAAATAACTCTTTATCCAACTTAAAATTGATGTAAAATTTCGTGCTTTTTTTTATAAAGTTTATCAAACATTTTGTATGTTTACTGAAATACTTGGGAAATTTACCTAATTAGGTTAGTTTTACACTACAAAAAACTAGATTTGCGTAATCAAGCTGAAGTAGAATTAAGTAACGATATAAATTCAAGAAAACAATGAGCACGGTGGTAGAAAGAGCTTTAAAATTTAAAGATACAAGTTTAAAAGCATTAACAACTAATCAAAGAATAATCATTTCAAGAGAAGCAAAAGAATTAATATTAAGTTTAAATGAAATCTACAAAGAAGAAAAAGATCCAGCTATTATGGATCTTATGAAAGAATTGACTTTGATAAAACAAAAAGTAGAAAAGCGTTTAAAAGGAAAACCTACAAGTTCTTAAAAATTGCAACTTAACTTCTTCTCTTCTTCACTTTTGACACCAAAGGCAATCGCTTCTTTAATTCTTCTACAATAGAATAAGCAGCAGGACAAACTTCAGTATTACTTAGTGTTAAATCTGTAAGTTGAATAAACTTTTTTCTGTTTGTATGCGGATATTCTGAACAGGCTTTTGGGCGTACATCATAGATAAAACACGTATTATCGTTTTCATCAAAAAAAGTACAGGGAGCCGATTTTAATACCATAAAATCATCATCGTCCCGTTCTAAATATTGACTTTCAAAGTTGGCAACTTTCATTTTTAAATGCTTTGCAATCCGCTCCACATCTTTCTCTGTAAAAATAGGACTCGTTGTTTTACAACAGTTTCCACAAGACAAGCAATCTGTTTTTTTAAACTCAGCATCATGCAATTCTTGCATTACATAATCTAAATTTTTAGGCGTTCTTTTCTTAAGATTCAAAAAATATTTTTTACTCTCTTTCTTTGCTTCTTCTGCTAATTTTGGCAGTTCTTCTAAACGTTTATTCATGTCTTTCATACAAGTACAAAAATAAGAGTATTTCTAAGAAGAAACCTTTTAATTTTCATCTTTAAAATTTGAAAGAAAAAATGAAATAAAATATGTAATTTTGCACTTCAATTTTAAGAAACCAATGAGTATTCAAAACCATATAGAAGCTGCTGTAAAAAAAGGATTTTTAACTTTATATGATGCTGAAATTCCGTCTGTAGAATTTCAAGCAACGCGTAAAGAATTTGAAGGAGATATTACGGTGGTTGTTTTTCCGATGTTGCGATACAAGAAAGGAAATCCAGTTCAGATTGGAAATGATTTAGGGAATTACATTGTAGAAAACGTACAAGAAGTGACTCGTTTTAATGTGGTAAAAGGGTTTTTAAACTTAGTGATTGATGACTCCTTATACCTAAAATCATTTGATAAAATTTATACCAATTCAACTTTTGGATTTGTAAAATCATCAGAAAAAGATGCTGTTTTGGTAGAATATTCTTCTCCAAACACCAATAAACCATTGCATTTAGGACATGTTCGTAATAATTTACTAGGCTATTCTGTTGCTGAAATTTTAAAAGCATCCGGAAAAAAAGTCTATAAAACTCAGATTATTAACGATCGTGGAATCCATATTTGTAAGTCGATGTTGGCTTGGCAGAAATATGGAAACGGTGAAACTCCGACTTCAACAGGATTAAAAGGCGATAAATTGGTTGGAAATTATTATGTAAAATTCGACCAAGAATATAAAAAAGAAATTACCAATTTAATTGCTTCAGGAGTATCTGAAGAAGATGCAAAAAAACAAGCTCCGTTGTTGCTAGAAGCACAAGAAATGCTTCAAAAATGGGAAGCTGGAGATGAAGAAATTGTTGCACTATGGAAAACTATGAATGCTTGGGTCTATGCAGGGTTTGACATCACTTATAAAAATTTGGGCGTTGATTTTGATTCGTATTATTACGAAAGCAATACATATATATTAGGAAAAGACAATATTGAAGAAGGATTGAAAAATGGTGTTTTCTTCAAAAAAGAAGACGGTTCTGTTTGGATTGATTTAACCGAAGACGGATTGGACGAAAAAATCGTTTTACGTTCTGACGGAACAGCGGTTTATATGACGCAAGATATCGGAACTGCTGTGCAACGTTCTAAAGATTATCCAGATGTAAACGGAATGGTGTATACGGTTGGAAACGAGCAAGAATATCATTTTAAAGTATTGTTTTTAATCTTACAAAAATTAGGTTATTCTTGGGCTGATCAATTGTATCATTTGAGTTACGGAATGGTAGATTTACCTTCTGGAAAAATGAAATCTAGAGAAGGAACTGTTGTTGATGCTGATGAATTAATGGTAGAAATGACGGACACAGCAAGAAGTTTATCCCAAGAATTAGGAAAACTAGAAGGTTATTCAGAAGAAGAAAAAGAATCTTTATACAATACCATTGGATTAGGCGCATTAAAATATTACATTTTAAAAGTAGATCCTAGAAAACGTATTTTATTTGACCCAAAAGAATCGGTAGATTTTCAAGGTAATACTGGTCCTTTTATTCAATATACCTACGCGAGAATTCAGTCGATTTTAAGAAAAGCTACGTTTGATTTTTCTAAAGAAATAACTGATTTAGAATTGCATCCAAAGGAAAAAGAATTGATTAAAATTATTGAAAATTACCCTGAAATTATTCAGCAAGCAGCTGCAAATCATTCGCCTGCAATCATTGCAAATTATACGTATGATTTGGTAAAGGAATTCAATTCTTTCTATCAAAATGTATCTATTTTAGGAGAAGAAAATCAAGATAAAAAAATAATCAGAGTACAATTATCAAAAAAAGTAAGCGATATTATTAAATCAGCTTTTACGTTATTGGGAATTAATGTTCCTGAGAGAATGTAGAAATTAGTAAACAGTTGCAGTTGGCAGTAAGCACAAAAGTTAGTAAATTTGCCTGCGTTAGGGATTGAACGGTATGTTTGAGCTCTCACGCTTTTTCAGCGTGAAGCGAGTAGTGAAAGCCCGCTCGAACGCCCAAAGAATTAAAAAATTAAAGGATTAAAAGACTCAATACTTATTGAATTTTTTAATTTTAAATCATTAAATAAAGAAACATGAAATACGACATCATTATTATAGGAAGTGGACCTGGAGGTTATGTTACAGCAATTAGAGCTTCACAATTAGGCTTTAAAGTTGCAGTAGTTGAAAAAGAAAACTTAGGTGGAATCTGTTTAAATTGGGGTTGTATTCCTACAAAAGCATTGTTAAAATCTGCACAAGTCTATGATTATTTAAAGCATGTAGATGCCTACGGATTAAAAGCGGAAGCAATTGATAAAGATTTTGAAGCAGTTATCAAAAGAAGTCGTGGTGTTGCAGACGGAATGAGCAAAGGTGTTGCTTTTTTAATGAAGAAAAACAAAATCGATATTATTGATGGTTTTGGAAAGATAAAAACGGGTAAAAAAGTAGATGTTACTGCCGAAGACGGTAAAGTAACTGAATATAGTGCTGATCATATTATTATTGCAACTGGAGCGCGCTCTAGAGTATTACCAAACTTACCACAAGATGGTAAAAAAGTAATTGGTTATAGGGAAGCGATGAGCTTACCAACACAACCAAAATCTATTATTGTTGTAGGTTCTGGTGCCATTGGAGTTGAATTTGCTCATTTTTATAATTCAATGGGAACTGATGTAACTATTGTAGAGTTTTTACCAAATGTAGTTCCGTTAGAAGATAAAGATGTTTCTAAACAATTTGAACGTTCTATCAAGAAAGCAGGAATTAAAGTGATGACAAATTCTTCTGTAGAAGCTGTAGATGTTTCTGGCAAAGGCGTTAAAGCAACTGTAAAAACTAAAAAAGGAGAAGAAATTCTAGAAGCGGATATCGTTTTATCAGCAGTAGGAATTAAAACAAATATTGAAAACATCGGATTGGAAGATGTTGGAATTGTAACAGATAGAGATAAGATTTTGGTAAACGATTTTTACCAAACTAATTTACCTGGTTATTATGCTATTGGTGATGTGGTTCCTGGTCCGGCATTGGCACACGTTGCTTCGGCAGAAGGAATTACTTGTGTAGAAAAAATTGCAGGTTTAGATACCGAAGCAATTGATTACGGAAATATTCCTGGTTGTACCTATGCAACTCCAGAAATTGCTTCTGTTGGAATGACAGAAGAACAAGCAAAAGAAGCTGGTTACGAATTAAAAATCGGGAAATTTCCATTCTCTGCATCTGGAAAAGCAAAAGCAGCTGGAACTCCAGACGGATTTGTAAAAGTAATTTTTGATGCTAAATATGGCGAATGGTTAGGTTGCCATATGATTGGTGCTGGAGTTACAGACATGATTGCAGAAGCAGTTTTAGGAAGAAAATTAGAAACTACTGGACATGAAGTGTTAAAAACAATTCACCCACATCCAACAATGAGTGAAGCGGTTATGGAAGCTGTTGCAGATGCTTATGATGAAGTGATTCATTTATAAAATTTTAGAAAAATATATTTACAAAAAACCGAAGTTTTACTGCTTCGGTTTTTTTATATTTGAAACTTCAATAATTTTTCATGAAAAAACTCACTTTACTTCTACTCTTTCTTTTAATTTTTAGTGTTGGATATAGTCAACAAAAAACATTTGGCATTATATAGAAAATGAGCAAGTTATTTCTGAAAACAAAGAAGATGCACATGCAAATTCCGAAAGAATTTAACAAGGTTACCTATTATGGCCGTGGTCCTTGGAAGAATTATCAAGACAGAAAATCATCAACATTTATAGATGTTTTTAAAACGACTGTTTCTGCTTTTTATGTTCCTTATATACGCCCACAAGAAAACGGCTTGTTAATTTCTTCTCCTTCGCAAAAAGACTTGAGTATTTCTGCCTTACACATGCCAAATGAAGATCTTGATATTACCAATGATTTAGATTATACGAAAGAAAATAAAAAAGCTAATTTTAGCAAGCATACAACAGATATAAAAGAGCAAAATTTAGTGCAGCTAAATATAGATTTAGTACAAAGAGGTTTAGGTGGTGATGATAGTTGGGGAGCAAAACCACAAGAAAAATATCAATTAAAAAGGAATAAAAAATATTCGTATTCTTTTTATTTAATTCCGTTTACAAGTGGAACAATAGAAAAATTTGTGGAATTACAACAGCAATTTAAATAATGGCATTTACCAAAAATCAAAAAAAGGAAACTTTTAAAGCGTTGGCTATCGCTACAGTAAAAATTACGATTCCTGGGATTATTATTGGAGTTTTTCACGAATATGACTTTTGGGTTGGCTTGTTGCTATTTAGTTACCTACTTGTGTTTTTATACAGGAATTACTTGAATAGAATTTCTAAAAATTGGGTTTTATTAATAGGAATGATCATTACCGGAATTCTAGGAATTTGTGCAGAAATTTGGGGCGTAACAAATGGTTTTTGGGAATATCACGATTTAACAAACAACAGACAATTACCCTATTGGTTGCCATTTGCGTGGATGTTTGCTTTTCGATTTATTTATGTGTTAGAAACAAAATTAATTGTTTCGTTACAGTTAAAAAAGATGAGTCATAAAACGTGGCTGGCTATTTGTATTGCCGCATTTTTTCCTGCTTACGGAGAAGTCATCACGATAAACTTAGGGGTTTGGACCTATTCTTGGCCGTATCAATTTTTAGGCGTTCCGTTGTATGCAGTACTTTGTTTGGTTGCTTTGCATATGGGAATTAATTTTTTATTGAGTATTTGGGTGAAAAAGAAACAACTAAAAGATCCGATTTTTATAAATGAAGATTAATTTTGATAAGACCAAGCAACGATTCTTGTCACTTTATTTCCTTGATACATCGGAATTACTTTAAAAGTTGTTGCACCTAATTTCTTTGCTGATTTCTGTAAACTTTCTACATTTTCTTTTTTAGAAACCAAACTCGTAAACCAAGTTACTTGTTTTTTATACAGAGAACTTTGATATAAATAATTGTGTAAAAAAGCTTTCTCTCCGCCAACATACCACAATTCGTTATTGTTCCCTGCAAAATTACGCACTGCATTTGTCCCTAAATTTCTAGTTTTTCTTCTGTTTGCTCCTCTCGCCTCTTCGGCAGATTTATAAAATGGCGGATTACACATTGCTGCTGTAAAAGCATCTTCTGATTCTATAACCCCTGTTAAAATATTATTTTCATCAAACTGTTGACGTAATAAAATCTGTGGGTCTAACTTATTATCATCAATAATATCTTGTGCAGCATCTAAGGAATCTAAATCGATGTCGGTTCCTACAAAATTCCAGCCGTATACTGCATTTCCTAACAACGGATAAATACATGTTGCTCCAGTTCCGATATCTAAAACAGTTACATCTTTTTCATCTTTTAACAAATCATTTAAATGATGGATATAATCTACTCTCCCTGGGATTGGTGGACATAAATTTTCGTCTGGAAATTCCCAAACAGAAATTTTATCATAAGTAAATAATAATGCTTTGTTCAGTTCTTTAACTGCTTTTGGATTTGAAAAATCAATCGTAATTGCATCAAATTTATTTTTAGTAACAAACTCTTTTAACAAAGGGTTTTTAATGATTAAATCATCAAAATCATATCCTTTATTAAATTTATTATTGGGATGAAGCCCTTTTTCTTTCATAAGTTAACGTGTCAGGTCGAGCGCAGTCGAGACCTATTTAAGTACCGATAATACAATAACCTCTCGACTGCGCTCGAGGAGACATTTATATTAAATTAGACTTCTAGGATTGTAAATTTTAAATCCAATGGTTTTAATATTGATTTTAAAGCGTCAATAAATGTGTCGCCATATTCTAAATAATACTCAGAAAAATTGCGTTGACGCTCTTCTAAACCTTGATTCGGAAATAATTGTTCTTTTAATTCTCTGATTCTTAAAACCAACTCTTTTTGTTTTCTTTTTTCTGCTCTTAACAACCGTTTTTCTAAATTGTCTAATCCGTTTAATTGCTTTTTCTCTTGCGCACTTACTGCTCCAACAAAAGATTCATCAGTTTCATTTGCCACTCTTCTTAACATATAAAACTGTTGTTCTAATAAAGTTTTTGCATCTAAAAAATTAAAAGAAATATCTGAATTCTCATTGATTTTCAACTTTAATAAATCATCTTTCTTTAAAAACAATTCTTCTGTTGAAATACTTAAATTATCTAACTTTTTTTGTTGTTTCGCAGAAATTACTTGAACAGAATTTCGCAACACTAAAATCGGAAAAGGAACAGAAACAGTATTAAAATAATCTTTTAATTGTAACCAATACGCTAATTCTCCACCTCCACCAATATAGGCTAGGTTTGGCAAAACAACTTCTTGATACAACGGTCGCATAATAACATTTGGTGAAAATAATTGTGGCTTTTCTCTTAATTCTTCTAGAATTTCTTCTTTAGAAAAAGTGCTTTTTGTATTGTTTACTTTGTAAACTCCGTTTTCAAAAACAATGCGTTCTCTAGAGTCTTCACTCAAATAAAACAAGTTGATTTCTCTCGGATTTACTTGTACTTTATAGTTTTTTTCTAACTCTTTTATCGTGCTTGTAACGGCAGTATAAGACACTTGTTCTTGCAATTCTTGCGCAACAAATGGAGCAAATAATTGCTTTAATTGCTGATCGTCTCCATCAACAATTACCAAACCGTATTTTGCAAATAATTGATTGGCAATATACCTTGTTGCTTCCGCTAATGTGTTGTGTTCTATATATCCTTTTGTAAATAAATCTCTTAAAAAATCAGCATTTTTGGTGCTTCCTAATGTTGCTGAAAATTGCTCAAAAACTTCTTTCAATCCTTCAGTAGAAAAATGTCCCACTGCTCCACCATCATTTCTTTTCCATTGGATTTTTTTATTGTTGAAATTAAAATAATTGATTTCATCAAAATCATGATCTTCTGTTGCCATCCAATAAATAGGCACAAAATGATCCGCAGGAAATTGTTCTTGTAATGCTTCTGCTAAATTGATTGTAGAAATAATTTTATATAAGAAATACAACGGCCCGGTAAACAAATTTAATTGATGACCTGTTGTGACTGTAAATGTATTTGCTTGTGAAAGTGCATCAATATGTTGTTGAGTTTCTTCTGAAATAGCAACATTTTTATATTGATTTTTCAAGGCAGAAACCAATACTTTTCTAGTTTCTAAAGAAAAAGAAGCTCGTTTTTCTTCTAATTGATTTTTAAATCCGTTTACATCAGAAAAATTAGTGTAAAATGGTTGTATTGCTTCTTTTTGCGCCACATAATCAATCATGATCTTAGAGAAAAACCCTGTTTTCTGAAAAGGAATTTGCGTCACTTTCATCTATAACTTACTCTCTTTATCCATGTTAAACAATATATTTATAGAAGTATTGAAACTTAAACAATCACAATCACTTTTCATATTAGAAATCTTATTAATAATAATTTTTATAAAAATACAATTTTTTGGTGGTTGCTCGAAATTAGCAAATCAATCTAACACATTTTTAACGCTTTCTTAGTTGTAAAATTTGATATCTAAATAATTACAAGTAGATTTGAAAAAGCTAATCAAAAAACTATCCATAAAATGAAGCACAAGTCGATATTCTTTCTTTTCATTTCAATTATTTCATTTCAATTAACTGCACAAAAACTTCAGACTCCAAGCGAGTTTTTAGGATACAAATTAGGTTCTCGTTTTACGAGACATCATAAAGTAGTTGACTATTTTAAATACATTTCTGAAAACACAGACAAAGTAAAATTTCAAGAATACGGAAAAACCAACGAGCTAAGAACCTTAGCAATCGCTTATGTTTCTTCTGTTGAAAATATTAAAAATTTAGAAACTATTCGCAAACAACATTTAACAAGTGCTGGTATCGAACACACATCTGAATTAAAAGACAAAGCGATTGTTTGGTTGAGTTATAATGTGCACGGAAACGAAGCCTCTTCTACAGAAGCATCAATGCTAACATTGTATAAATTGATAACAGAAAACAGCAATTATTTAGAAAATACTATTGTAATTATCGATCCTTGTATCAATCCTGACGGAAGAGACCGGTATGCAAATTGGTACAATCAAGTAGTGGCTTCACCAAATAATGTAAATCCTGATGCTAGAGAACATAGTGAACCTTGGCCGGGCGGAAGACCAAATCATTACTTATTTGATTTGAATAGAGATTGGGCTTGGGCAACGCAAGTTGAAACGCAACAACGTTTAAAAGTGTATAATAAATGGTTACCTCATATTCATGTAGATTTTCATGAACAAGGCATCAACAATCCCTATTATTTTGCTCCTGCTGTAGAACCTTATCATGAAGTAATTACAGATTGGCAACGTAATTTTCAAACTCAGATTGGAAAAAATAATGCAAAATATTTCGATAAAAATGGTTGGTATTATTTTACAAAAGAGAGTTTTGATTTGTTATATCCAAGTTATGGTGATACCTATCCAACTTATGTTGGTAGTATTGGAATGACGTACGAGCAAGCTGGTGGAGGAAGAGCTGGATTGGGAATCACAAAATCTGATGGAGAAGCTTTAACGCTTTGGGATCGATTGATTCACCATACAACTACAGGAATTTCTACCGTTGAGATGGCTTCAAAAAACATTGGTCAAATTAATGCTGAATTTAAAAAATACTTTAAACTGAACGATTTTAAATACAAAAGTTATGTTTTACACGGAAATAAAAGCAAAACGAACAAGTTAATGGAGTTGTTAGACAGACACGAAATTACCTATGGTTTTGCTGAAGGAAAATCAGTTTCTGGGTATGATTATGATACAAGAGCAAAAGGAAACATGAAACCTTCTTCTAGTGATTTGGTTGTTTCTACAAATCAACCAAAAGGAAGATTGGTGAAAGCATTGTTTGAACCAGTTGCAAAATTAAGTGATTCTATTACCTACGACATTACCGCTTGGTCATTACCTTATGCTTACGGTTTTAAAGCGATTGCTAGTGAACGATTAGTAGCGGCTAATTCAAGTAAAATGCAACCAAATTTGGCAACTCCAAATTACAATGCGTATGCGTATACATTTGAGTGGAATCATATTTCTGATGCCGCATTATTAGCTGATATTTTAAAACAAAATTTTAGAGTTCGTTTTAACAGAAAAGAAATGATCAATTCTGGTAAAAAGTTAAAAACCGGAAGTTTAATTGTGACTCGTAGTGATAATAAACACATCAAAGATTTTGATCAAACATTAGTTGCTATTGCAAATATGCATCACAAATTTGCAAATTCAATCAACACGGGTTTTTCTGATAAAGGTCCAGATATGGGTTCATCTGATGTTAGAGAACTTAAAAATCAAAAAATTGCAGTGCTTTCTGGACAAGGTACTTCATCATTAAGTTATGGAGAAATCCAATATTTTTTCGAAAAAGAAATCAACTATCCGTTTACGGCAATTAATACTTCTGATTTTTCTGTAAGCATGTTAGAAAATTACCACACATTGGTAATTCCGAATGGTTATTACGGTAAATTTAGTAAAAGTGAATTAGCTAAACTAACATCATGGATTAGAAGCGGAGGAAAAGTAATTGCCATTGGTGGTGCCAACAGTATTTTTGCAAATAAAAAAAGTTTTGGATTAAAAACGAAATCTGACAAAGACGATAAAGACAGATCTGATAAAGATGTTGAGTTGATTAATTACGAAGATTTAGAAAGAGAAAGTATTAAAGGAAGTATTACCGGCGCTATTTTTAAAACGAAAGTGGACAATTCTCATCCCTTAGGTTTTGGGTATGGCGATGCTTATTTTACCTTAAAACAAGGCGCTAGATCTTATGATTATTTAGAAGATGGATATAATGTTGTTCGTTTAGAAAACAATACTGTATTTTCTGGATTTGTAGGAACCAAAGCTGATAAAAACTTAGCAAAATCATTAATTTTTGGTGAAGAAAATATTGGTAGAGGAAGCGTAATTTATATGATTGACAATCCTTTGTTTAGAGCATTTTGGGATAATGGAAAATTGTTTTTTGCAAATGCAATCTTCTATACAAATCCAAGTATGAAGAAATTGTAATTGTCCGTTCGAGCGGAGTCGAGAACTATTAACCTCTTTTAAGCTGCGCATTTATCTTCAAATTGGAATATATTTCAATTTTTAATAGTGCTCGAGGAGACATTTCTTACAATAAAAAAGCTCGCAAATTGCGAGCTTTTTTATTTTTATTGAACTATCGGTGTTCCGTATAAGTCGTAATCTCCAGCTTCATCAATTTTTACATCAATAAACTCACCTATTTTTATATAATGTTTAGTTGCATCAACAATTACGTCGTTATCTACATCTGGCGAATCAAATTCTGTCCGTCCGTAGAAATATTCTCCGTCTTTTCTATCAAACAAACAACGGAATGTTTTACCAACTTTTTCTTGATTCAGTTCCCAAGAAATCTGAGATTGAACTTCCATAATTTCGTTGACTCTTTTAAACTTTACCTCTTCAGGAACATCATCTTCTAACACATAAGCGCCCGTATTTTCTTCGTGAGAATATTCAAAAGCACCCAAACGCTCAAAACGCATTTCTTCTACCCAATCTTTTAATTCTTGAAACATTTCTTCTGTTTCTCCAGGATACCCAACAATCAACGTTGTTCTAATTGCCATTTCTGGAACGGTTTCTCTAAACTTATGAATCAACGAAGTTGTTTTTTCGTGCGTAGTTCCACGTTTCATCGATTTTAACAATTCGGTGTTGATGTGTTGCAACGGAATGTCTAAATAATTACACACTTTTGGTTCGTTTTTCATCACTTCCAAAACATCCATCGGAAAACCAGTTGGAAACGCATAATGCATTCGTATCCATTCGATGCCTTCTACTTTTGTCAAAGCAAGTAACAAATCTGCTAAAGCACGTTTTTTATAAATATCTAATCCGTAATAGGTTAAATCTTGCGCGATTAACATCACTTCTTTGATTCCTTTTTCGGCTAATTTTGTAGCTTCTGTAATGATATCTTCAATCGGAGTAGAAATGTGTTTTCCACGCATTAACGGAATCGCACAAAACGAACACGGACGATCGCAACCTTCTGCAATTTTTAAATAGGCGTAATGTTTTGGTGTTGTTGTTAAACGTTCACCAATCAATTCGTGTTTATAATCTGCTTCTAAAACCTTTAATAAATTTGGCAAATCGTGCGTACCAAAATACTGATCTACATTTTTAATTTCTCTTTCTAAATCTGGTTTATAACGCTCACTTAAACAACCCGTTACAAAAACCTTATCAATTTCTCCAGCTTCTTTACGCTGCGCGTGATGCAAAATAGTATCAATAGATTCTTCTTTGGCTTTCCCAATAAAACCACAGGTATTAATTACCACAATATTTCCTTCGTCATTTTCATCTTCATGAACCACATCTTTTCCGTTGGCTTTTAATTGTCCCATTAAAACCTCACTATCATATACATTTTTAGAACAGCCCAATGTAACTACATTGATCTTGTTTTGCTTGATGGTTTTTGTACGCATATTTTTATTTTAAAATGCAAAGATACAATCTTAATCTACGTTTTTAAACATATTTAGAATGTTAATAATGAGGGAAAAACTTTAGTTAATTTTAAAGTGATTTTTGGTAACTTTGGTAATTATGAATAGAATTTATTAAAACGAAATTATATTCTTTTAAATTATGCTAAATTTTGATTAACTTTCAGATGTTTATTAAAATAATAGAATCTAAATTAAATTCTTTAAAAAATCACCTTTACGCTATGTACAAAGAAAAATTAAAATTCATCGACCTCTTTTGTGGAATTGGAGGTTTCAGAGTAGCCTTTGAAGAGGCTTGTGAGGAAAATGGCATTCAATCTGAATGTGTTTTTTCTTCTGACATAGACAAGTATGCTCAAGACAGTTATGAAACCAACTTTGGAGAAAGACCTGCTGGAGACATTACTCAAATCGATGAAAAAGAAATTCCCGACCACGATATTCTTTTTGGTGGATTTCCTTGTCAACCGTTTAGTATAATTGGACAAATGAAAGGAATGGACGATACAAGAGGAACTTTGTTTTTTGATATTGCTCGCATAATTAAAGAGAAAGAGCCAAAAGCATTTATTTTAGAAAATGTAAAGCAACTTGTCGGTCACGATGGAGGAAAAACATTAAAAGTAATCGTACAAGCATTAAAAGACATAGGATATCACGTTCAATATAGCGTTTTAAACGCTTTAGATTATGGATTACCTCAAAAACGCGAAAGAGTTGTTATAGTTGGTCATCGCGAACCAATAATGTTTACTTTTCCAAATCCCGAAAAACCATATAAATCTCTAAAAGAAATTTTAGAAAAAAAAGTTGAAGACAAATATTTTGCGTCTGAATATATAAGAGAAAAAAGAAAGGATAAACATAAATCTTCTTACTATCCATCTATATGGCACGAAAACAAATCTGGGAACGTCTGTTCTTATCCATATTCTTGTGCGCTTCGTTCAGGTGCTTCTCATAATTATCTTCTAGTAAATGGAGAAAGAAGACTAACACCAAGAGAAATGTTTAGATTACAAGGGTTTCCTGATTGGTATAAAATCATAGTAAGTGATGCTCAAGCTAAGAAACAAGCTGGAAACGCTGTCCCTGTTAATATGATAAAAGCAGTTGTGGAAAAACTTCTACCATATGTTGCTACGAGTTTAGATCAAACATCAGTTTTAATAGAATATGACTTACAATACAATCCTAGTTAATGGCAAAACAATTACCAAAATTAAGAACTGTAACAAAGTCCGTTTCAGCTTATCCATTAAATAAATTTAATACTGATTTTCCATATATTTTAGGTCAAGAAATTGTTTATTTACTTGCAAGTAAAGGCAGACCAGATTTGCAAGGCGACGAATGGGAACAAATCTTTTCCAAATGTATTGGAGCGAATTGGAAACCTTCAAATGTAGGTTTAGATGACGTTGTTATGGGTAATACTGCTTGGGGTGCGAAAACAGTAAAGTCAAACTTAAAAGATTTTAAGAAACTAAAACAAATTAGACTAATTTCAGGTAGAAATTCGCCTGTATATTCTTACGGGGGAACAATAGACACGAATGCCAACCCTAATGTTATTGGAGAACAAGTTTTAGAAATTTGGAACGAAAGAGTATCTGCTATTCGAGAAAAGTTTAAGCATCTTAGAACTGTTGTACTTGTTAAATCAAATGATTTATCGCAAGTTGCAGTTTTCGAATTTGATACTGTAAGATATGATTACGATTTGTATGAATTTATTTGGAACAAGAATGGAAACTTGGAAGGTTACGAAAAAGGTGTTGAACACAAAAGTACTAATAAGCGTTTCACTTGGCAACCTCATGGTTCTCAATTTACAATTACAGAGATTGTACCTGAAAAAACTTTAATACTGAAAATAAAGCAACCTGAGAAACTTGATAAAGTCAAAATACTGAAGGCTATAGGATTTGATAAAACTTGGGTAACAATTGAACACAAGTAAAACTAGGTATAAAGTTAATTACTAACTCTATTCTACTTCTCAAAATTTAAATTTTTAAAAACTCCATGCTAAAATTTAACATGGAGTTTTTGTTTACAAATACACCATTTCATTATTTCTCTTTTTTTTGATAACCAATTAACTATTAATGCAAGAAACTTTTCCATAAATAATCCACTTATTATAAGTAAATTACAGCAGCACACAAACATTTTAAAATGTTAAAACACTCATTTTAAAGTAACAATAATTTCGCTTTATCGTCTTG
This sequence comes from Polaribacter huanghezhanensis, assembly GCF_030444335.1. NCBI lineage: Bacteria > Pseudomonadati > Bacteroidota > Flavobacteriia > Flavobacteriales > Flavobacteriaceae > Polaribacter > Polaribacter huanghezhanensis. Next base: position 2,495,088 of record NZ_CP128595.1, read on the forward strand.
ATGTTATCACATAAAACATTTAAGACAATGAAAACAACAAAAATTTTCAATTACGCATTACTCCTTTCTTTTTTATTTACAAACACTATTTTCTCGCAAAAAGCAGAAAATTCAATAACCAAAAATTCATTACAACAGGAGATTCTAAAAATGGACAACTTATTTTTTAATGTTGCATTTAATAAATGTGATTTAAAACTCTATAAGAAAATAATGTCTCCAAAAATAGAGTTTTATGATGATCGTTCTGGGCTTAATACCTCTTATAAAGTAGAAATAGCTTCTTTTAAAGACAGATGTTCTAGACCTTTCGCTGTAACTCGAAAATTGATGAGTGCTACGGTACATGTTTTAGGAAATTATGGTGCTGTAGAAATAGGGGTTCATGAATTTTATGAAGATGGTAAAAAAGTACAAAGAGGAAAATTTATTATTATCTGGGAAAAAAAAGAGGGTTCTTGGATTATAAAACGAACAGTAAGCTACGATCATGAGCCTGTTTAGTACTAAATATTTTTAATAGTTTTAGTAATTATGACTTGTTTGACAAGGTAACTTAAAAACTGTAAGAATATCTTCATTAAATAAAAACATAAAGATAATGGATAAAAAGATAACATTTAAGTACGTTTTAGCAATTATAATTGCTGTGATTTTCACATGGAGTATTCATGAATTTGCTCATTGGTTGACAAGTGAGTTGCTGGGATATAAAGCCAGCATGAGTATAAACGGAACATCACTTGTGAACGGTCAAAATCCGACGGATTGGCATACCCTTTTTATTTCGGCTTCTGGCCCCATAGTAACCTTTTTACAAGGGTTTATAGTTTTTATTATTCTTAAAACTCAGAATTGGAATAAATATCTTTATGCCTTTTTATTTACTGCGTTTTATATGCGCCTTTTAGCGGGATTGATGAATTTTATAAATCCAAATGATGAAGGTCGAATAAGTGCCTTTTTGGGAATCGGTTTTTTTACTTTGCCCATATTGGTCAGCAGTCTTTTATTTTTTATGATCTATAAAATTTCAAAAAAGTATTCTCTAAATTGGAGGTTTCAACTGGGAACTTATTTAATTGTAATGTTCGCAAGTTCTTTTTTAATACTTTACGACCAATTTCTTGGAATTAGAATAGTATGATGTTAAGACACATCTTCGAAAATCATAAAAAACTCCATGTTCAAATTTAGCATGGAGTTTTTCTTTACAAGTACACCATTTTGTTATTCATCCATTTTTGGTAACTTTGGGAACTAAGATTACAACTCTCAAAATCAAACCCATGAAAAAAGCAAAATTTCTACTCATCACAATGCTGTGTTTATTTATAGCACAGCCTACATTTAGTCAAGCCTATACTTCTAATCAAATAGATTCTATTGTAAAAAAAGCCATGTCAATTGGCCCAAATGCAGGAGTTGCAGTTGTTGTTCTTAAAGACAATAAAATAGTGCACTTAAAAGGCTACGGAGTTACTTCTAACAACACCAAAGAAAAAGTAAATAAAAATACTCTTTTTGCCATTGCATCCAACTCTAAAGCTTTTACAACAACAGCTTTGGCAATGTTGGTTGATCAAGGAAAATTAAATTGGTTGGATAAAGTGGTAGATTATATTCCAGAATTTAAAATGTACGATTCGTATGTAACAGAAAATTTCAACATTCAAGATCTACTAACGCATAGGAGTGGACTTGGTTTGGGTGCAGGAGATTTGATGTTTTTTCCTGACGGATCTGATTTTAATATTAAAGATGTACTCAATAGTTTTCAATATCAAAAACCAACATCGGCTTTTAGAACAAAATACGATTATGACAATTTATTGTACGTTGTTGCTGGAGAAGTTGTTGCTAGAGTTAGTGGAATGAGTTGGGCTAAATTTGTAGAAACTAACATCATGAAACCATTAGGAATGCAACGATCGGCAGGTGTGTATCAACGTTTAAAAGACAAAAGCAATGTGGCTTTTCCACATTCAGCAGAAAATGGCAAACTAAATCAACTTGAACATTATATTAAAAATGATGAATCTTTAGGAGCTGCTGGCGGAATTTATACAAGTGTAAACGATTTGAGTAAATGGCTAATCATGCATTTGAACAATGGGAAATACGGCAACGATTTTAGCAAAACAATGATTTCTAAAAAAAGCCATGACGAACTTTGGAAACCACACACCAATATTGGATTTAATGTAAACCCAAAACCTCCATATAAAACACATTTTAATGCTTACGGATTGGGTTGGCGAATCAGTGACAAAGGAGGCTATCTAACGATTGAACACACTGGCGGCTTACCAGGAATGCTTTCAAGAACAATTTTAATTCCAGAGTTAAATGTGGGAATCGTTGTATTGACAAACACAGCTCCAGGAGGAAATAGTTTTTGGACAATTCCTAATGAAATTATGGATGCTTATTTAGGGATTAAAAAAACAGATTGGATTTCTCTTATGGAAAAAAACCTTCAAAAAAATGCAGCCCAAAGTGATGCTGTAACTAAAGCCGTTTGGAATACCGTTGCGAAAGCAAATTCAAATCACATTAAACACTCTGATTATATTGGAACATACAAAGACAATTGGTTTGGGAAGATTAAGATTTATGAGAAAAATAATAAATTATGGTTTGCATCGGTACGTTCTCCAAAATTAACAGGCGAAATGTCTTTCTACAAAGCAAATACTTTTGCAATTAAATGGAATTATCAAGACATGCCTGCAGATGCTTTAGCAATGTTTACACTGGATGAAGAAGGAAAAGCTGTACGAATAAAGATGAGAGGAATATCTCCAAACATCGATTTTAGCTTTGATTTTCAAGACTTAGATTTAAAACGGGTTAAGAAGTAGTTAGGAATTAGTAGTTGGTAACTTATTACATAAAAAAACTCCTTTCTAAATTTCAGAAAGGAGTTTTTTTTAATGAGTTAATCGTTTATTTATTCATAGTTTTTCGGAACCTTTCTCGCTTTTGTCAATTGCTCAAAAGCATAACCAGCTTTTAACAAAGTTCGTTCAGAAAATGGTTTTCCAATAAAAGTTAAACTAATTGGTTCTCCATTATTTTTATACCCCATTGGCACAGTTAATGTTGGATATTTTGCAACTGCAGCAACACCAGAATGGTAATTATTAATTGATAAAATAGCATCTAATTTTTTATCATATAAATCTTGTAAAAATTTCACTCCTTCAGATGTTAATCCCTTTTTTACGACTTCTAATTCTTCTAAGGTTGTTGTATCTTTTACAATTCCATCAAATAACTGCTGTCCGTATGGAGCACGTAAAATAGAATCTTGTAAATTAAAAAGTGTGACATCTTTTACTGATTTTACAGTGACATTTTTATCTGCATAATTTACCAAATAACTTGGTAAATCGTGTTTCATATCAATATTTAACAAGGTTGTAAAACCTTTAAATTGTGCTCTTTCTGGGTTAATTTCTATTATTTCTGCGCCTGCATTTTTCATTTTCTGTACCGTTGCATTGTAGATAGAATCGGTTAACAAACCTTTTAACACGCCAAATCGTTTCCCTTTTAAACTAGATTCTAAAATAGCATTTTGAAATTTGTTTTCTTTTAAATTTTTGTCAATTGAAGCAGCATCTTTTGCATCGTATCCAAACATTGCTTCTAAAAAAATAGCATTATCAATAATACTTTTTGTCATTGGTCCTGGTGTATCTAATGTACTAGAAATAGGTACAATTCCGCTTCTGCTTAACACACCAATGGTTGGTTTTAAGCCTACAACAGAATTTAAACTAGATGGAGAAGTGATTGAACCAGAAGTTTCTGTTCCTACTGCAGCAACTGCAAAATTTGCTGCAACGGTTACGCCACTTCCTGCAGAACTTCCGCCTGTTTCAAATTTTCCTCTTCCGTACGGATTTAAGGTTTGTCCGCCAACGGCAGAATATCCCAACGGACAACCAGAACAGAAAAAATACGCCCATTCACTTAAGTTTACTTTTCCTAAAATCAACGCGCCATTTGCTCTTAATTGCTCTACAATAAAAGCATCTGTTGTGTTTTTATTTTCTACCAACGCAATGGCTCCTGCTGTTGTTGGCATATCATTGGTATCTATATTATCTTTTAAGAATATTGGCATTCCATAAATAGAATACTCAGAATTTGCTCCTTTTTCTTTGTCCTTTTGACGTGCTTCTTCTAATACATTCGGGTTCAATGCAATAATTGAGTTTAACGATTTTGTGCTATCACTTTCAAACTTTCTAATTCGATATAAATAAAATAATGTTAGTTTTTCATAGGAAAAATCTCCATTTCTAATATGCGTTTGTAATGTCGGAATGTCTTGTTCCAAAATCATTGGTTTTAATGCATTGTATTCTTCTTCTGAAAATTGAGAAAGCTCTTTTTGAAAGGGTGCAAAAACAGCATTCATATCTAAATATTTAGATTGTATGAGTTTAAATTGCATTCTTTTATTTTGATGTTTTTGTTGAGTTGCTAATTCAGCAGATTCATCATATTTTTTAAATTGTTTTTTTGGAGATTCTTCTTTACAAGAGATAATTAGTAAAGTAATTGCGAAAAGGAAAAGTATTTTTTTCATTGGTTGATAATTTAAGAATCAAATATAGTTCTTTTTATAAAAGAAACTCTTTTCTATAATGAGAAAGGAGTTTTAAACAATACTAATAATTAAAATTATATAAAATATTTTCTTCAAAGAAGTAAGATAAAGCTAAAACTATAATAAAGAATACTAAAAAATACTTATTGTATGTTTTTAATAATATTGAAAAAAATGAATAAACAAAAATTGCTAAATACAAATAGATAAAATAATTGTGTGGACTATTAGCTAGTTTTTCTAATTCTTGCGGAATTAGAGGATTATTAAGGTTTAGTTTATTTTGATAAATTGTAATAATATTATATACTATTCCCCAGATTGAATAACCAAATAAAATTATTGTGAATAGTTTTATTTTATTAGTAAACAACATAGATGTTTATTTAAAAAAAGAATCTACAAACTCATGTTTGTTAAAGACTTGTAAATCATCAATTCCCTCTCCTACTCCAATATATTTTACAGGAATTTGAAACTGATCTGAAATTCCGATGACAACGCCCCCTTTTGCTGTTCCGTCTAATTTGGTAACTGCCAAAGAAGTAACTTCGGTTGCTTTTGTAAATTGTTTTGCTTGTTCAAAAGCATTTTGTCCGGTTGATCCATCCAACACTAATAATACGTCGTGTGGCGCATCTGCAACCACTTTTTGCATCACCATTTTAATCTTTACCAACTCATTCATTAAATTGACCTTGTTGTGTAATCTTCCAGCTGTATCAATAATAACCACATCTGCATTTTGTGCTTTTGCAGATTGTAACGTATCAAACGCCACAGAAGCTGGATCTGAGCCCATTTCTTGACGTACAATTGGAACATTTACTCTATCTGCCCAAACTTGTAATTGATCGATTGCTGCTGCTCTAAATGTATCTCCTGCTCCTAAAACAACTTTTAAACCTTTCTTTTTAAACTGAGAAGCCAACTTACCAATGGTAGTTGTTTTTCCAACTCCGTTTACACCAACAACCATAATTACGTATGGTTTTTTATCTGCCGGAATTGTAAAATCGGTTTGATCTTCAACATTTGTTTCAGACAATAGACCCGCAATTTCTTCTCTTAAAATCTGGTTTAATTCTTCAGTTCCTAAGTATTTATCTTTTGCTACACGTGCTTCAATTCTATCAATAATTTTTAGTGTTGTATCTACACCAACATCAGAGGTTACTAATACTTCTTCTAAATTATCTAATACATCGTCATCTACAGTTGATTTCCCTGCAACTGCTTTTGATAATTTAGTAAAGAAACTAGATTTTGTTTTTTCCAATCCTTTGTCTAAAGTTTCTTTTTTTTCTTTTGAAAATATATTTTTTAAAAAGCTCATGTTCTTTATTTTATACTGATATAAAAGTGTTAAAAATTATACCATTTTTGTGGTTAGGTCAAATTGTCATTCTATTTGCTACCTGCGCCTGCCTGCGGCAGGCAGGTTAGAGATTGAAGCGATATCCTTTTTTGTTTTTTCAAAAAAGATTTAGCGAAAAGCCCGACCACGCTTTTTTTTTGCGTGGTAACACCCAAAAGTACGTAAATCTTAGACATAAAAAAAGCTACTCTCAATAGAAAGTAGCTTTGTATATTTTGGGTGTATAGTAATTACTTCTTAGCTAAAAAGTCATTTACTTTAGATGGATCCATAATTGCTTCAACAAAAGTATAAGCTCCTGTTTTAGGAGATTTTACCATTTTGATTGCTTTAGATAATCTCTTTGATCCTGTCTGTAATGATGCTACTGATTTCTTTGCCATGACTTATACTATTTATTTGATTTCTTTATGAACGGTCATCTTCTTTAAGATTGGGTTAAATTTCTTAACCTCTAATCTGTCTGGAGTGTTCTTTTTATTTTTCGTTGTAATGTATCTAGAAGTACCTCTTTCTCCTGAAGCTTTATGCTCTGTACATTCTAAAATTACCTGAACTCTATTTCCTTTTTTTGCCATCTCGGTTTCCTTTTTTAAGGTCGGATTATTTAGTTAAAAATCCGTTAGCTCTAGCTTCTTTTAAGACAGCAGAGATTCCTTTTTTATTAATATTTTTTAAAGCAGAAGCAGAAATTTTTAATGTAATCCATTTATCTTCTTCTGGAATATAAAAACGCTTTACCATAAGGTTCGCGTCAAATTTTCTTTTGGTTCTGTTCAATGCGTGAGAAACATTGTTTCCAACCATTGCTTTTTTTCCTGTAAGTTCACAAACTCTAGACATCTTCTGACAGTATTTTAGTATTATTTCTAAACGAGGTGCAAATTTAAGTAATTTTTACACATACAACAAAACAATTTCAACTATTTTTTATAATTTCTTTTTGTAAAATTTCTAGGGATTTATTTACCGTTCTATTTATTACTTTTTCTCTCGGCTGACCAAAGTTAAATTCTTCTACAATAACGTTTGTTTTTGTTGCTAAGGCGATAAAAACAATCCCAACTGTTTTATCGGTTTTATCGGTTGTTGGGCCCGCATTACCTGTAACAGCTATTGCATAATCTGTATTTAATTTATTTCTTGCTGCAATTGCCATTTCTTCTGCTACTTCTTTACTGACAACTGTAAATTTTTCGATGGTATTTTCAGAAATCCCCAACATACTTTTTTTAGCTACTGCAGAATAGCTTACAAAACTTCCTTTGAAATAAGTTGATGCGCCAGGAACTGAAACCAACGTTGAAGCAATGCTTCCACCAGTGATACTTTCTGCTGTTGCCAAGGTTTTCTGTTGCTGAATTAACAATTCTCCTACTCTTTTTTCGATGGAATCTCCATCTTCTACTCCAACAATCACATCAGAAATTAAATGCTGAATCTCAGAAATTTTTTCTTGCAATTCTTTTTCTAAAATTTCTTTATCATCTCCAGTTCCAGACAATCGCAATCTTACTTTTCCGAAAGATGGTAAATACGCTAATTTTATATGTTTTGGCAGGTTGTCTTCTACTTCTGCAATTCGTTCTGCAATCACACTTTCTCCTTGTCCGTACGTCATAATTGTTTTATGGCTGATAAAAGGCAGTTTAAATTGTTGTTGAATTCTTGGCAACACCTCATTGGTCATCAACCCTTTCATTTCATAAGGAACGCCGGGCAAGGACACAAAAACAGTATCATTTTCGTAAAACCACATTCCTGGTGCTGTGCCGTATTGATTTTTTAAATAGGTAGCTTTTGATGGTAATTGCGCTTGATATCTTTGAACTTCTTTAAAAGGATGATTTATTTTTTGAAACAATGCTTTGATATGCTCTACAACTTCTGGATATTCTATGAATTCTGTATCATTAAAATATGTAGCGATTGTTTTCTTTGTGATGTCGTCTTTTGTTGGACCTAATCCGCCAGTAATAATTACAATATCCGCTCGTTCTTGCGCTTCTTTTAACGCGTTTAAAATATGTTGCTCGTCATCTTGAATCGAAGTAATTTGGTAGACCGAAACTCCGATTTTATTTAACGCTACTCCAATCCATTGCGAATTGGTATCAACAATTTGACCAATAAGAATTTCGTCTCCGATGGTTATAATTTCTGCTTTCATATTTTTTTAGTTGCAAAGATTCAAAGTTGCAAAGGCTCAAAGTTTTACTTTTAACTTTTTGTGATTTATTTTTTCTTTTGAACCTAAGTGTTCTCGATACATCACGCTAAAAGGCGCGACACTCGAACGAACAAACTATTTACTGATTAACTATTAATTGTTCATTGATAACTCTGTTAATTGCTCACTGATAACTGATAACTGATAACTGATAACTGATAACTGATAACTGAATACTACTTTATTCTGATCTGAAATGCTTGTTTTCCTTCAATGGTTCCGGTTAGCACATCGTTTTCGACAACTTTTCCTACTCCAGCTGGAGTTCCCGTAAAAATAATATCTCCTTTTTTTAAGGTAAAATATTGAGAAACATAAGCAATTAATTCATCCGTTTTCCACAACATTGCATTGGTATTTCCGTCTTGAACAATGTCTCCATTTTTATCTAATTGAAATTTTAAATTTTCTAAATCGAATTGTTCTTTTGGATAAAACTCTCCAACAACTGCACTTCCGTCAAAAGCTTTTGCTTTTTCCCAAGGGAATCCGTTTTCTTTACAATGTTGCTGCACATCTCTTGCTGTAAAATCGATTCCCAAACCGATTTCATCATAATATTTATGCGCAAATTTTGATTCAATATGTTTACCTACTTTATTAATTTTTACCAAAACCTCCACTTCATAATGTACATCATTAGAAAAAGGTGGAATAAAAAATGGATTTTTACGTGGTAAAATAGCAGAATCTGGCTTCAGAAAAATAATCGGATTTTCTGGTCTTTCATTTGCTAATTCTTCGATGTGTTTTGCGTAATTGCGCCCAATACAGATTATTTTCATCTTACTTTTATTGAAAGATTGAATGATTTAAAGATTAAATTAGGTCTCGACTCCGCTCGACCTGACAACTGACTACTGATAACTGATAACTGACTACTGATAACTGATAACTGATAACTGATATTACGGAATCCAAACTTTAGGAAAATTAGGCTTTCTTTTTTCTAAAAACGCATCTCTTCCTTCTTTTGCTTCATCCGTCATATACGCTAAACGAGTTGCTTCACCTGCAAACACTTGTTGTCCAACCATTCCGTCATCGGTTAAATTCATAGCAAATTTTAGCATTTTTATGGATGTTGGCGATTTTTCTAAAATTTCTTGCGCCCATTGAAAAGCAGTATCTTCTAGTTCATCATGCGGAACAACAGCATTTACCATTCCCATTTCAAAAGCTTCTTGAGCAGAATAATTTCTTCCTAAAAAGAAAATTTCTCTCGCTCTTTTCTGTCCAACCATTTTCGCTAAATATGCGGATCCGTAACCTCCATCAAAAGACGTTACATCAGCATCCGTTTGTTTAAAAATGGCATGTTCTTTAGATGCTAACGTTAAATCACAAACTACATGCAAACTATGTCCGCCACCAACCGCCCAACCTGGAACAACGCAAATAACTGCTTTTGGCATAAAACGAATTAATCGCTGAACTTCTAAAATATTTAACCTGTGATAACCATCTTCACCAACATAACCTTGATGTCCACGTGCTTTTTGATCACCACCAGAACAGAAAGAATAGACTCCGTCTTTTGTACTTGGTCCTTCGGCAGATAATAAGACAACTCCGATTGAAGTATCTTCTCCTGCATCGTAAAATGCGTCGTATAATTCTGAAGTTGTTTTTGGACGAAAAGCATTTCTTACATTGGGTCTGTTAAACGCAATTCTTGCAACTCCGTTTGACTTTTTGTAGGTAATATCTTCGTATTGTTTTACAGTTTTCCAATCTGCTTTTATCATAATAGCTGTTTTTTATCGTTATGATTTAAAATCTAAAAGAACTTTATATTTCTATTTACAAAAATAGGATATTAAGAACTATTATTTACAATTTTATAGAAGGTTTGTAAATTGAACTATTTATTTGAAAAAAAAATATTTTTAACTTCAATACTTTTACAACTTATGATAAAAATTCTTCCCCTTTTGCTGCTTTTTATTTTTAGCGTTACTGCTTTTAGTCAAAAAATGGTTACTAAAAAATACGAATCTGAAGAGCTACAAGATATTAGAACGATACAAATTCATTTACCAAATGGATACGACAGAGATACCATTACAAACTATCCGTTAACCATTGTATTAGATGCTGAATATTTATTTGATTTGTATGTAGGAAATTCAAAATTGTTTTCTCACACAGACAAAGCCCCAAAACAAATTGTTGTTGGGATTGAAATGGCAACTACTCGTTTAAAGGATGCTTCTTTTGACGAAACTAGAAATAGCGAATTAACAGCATATAGCAAAAGTTTTATCAAATTTATAAAAAACGAATTGCTATCTTATATTGAAGGAAATTATAAAACATCGCCTTTTTTAACGATTGTTGGTAACGGAATTTCAGCAAATTTAATAACGCATTTTTTAAAGGATGAAACGCCAATTTTTAACGCGTACATTTGCTTAAATCCAACGTTTAGTCCAGATATCAGTATTCAAATCGAATCTTATGATTTAAATAAATTAAGCTCTATTGATAACACCTACTATTTTTATTTTAATGATGGTAAATTTATTAGCGACGAAAAACAACAACGAATCGGCTTGTTAAATACATATCTAAAATCCTTATCCATTAAAAACTTTAATGTAAAATACGATTTCATTGGCGATTCGCCAAGTAATGTTTCTGCTATTGGCGAAGGAATTCCAAGAGCTTTTGATAAAATATTTGAAATTTATTCTGGAATTAACAAAGAAGAATTTGAAACAAAAATCAAGAATTTATCTCCGTTAGATGCCATTGCATATTTAGAAAATAAATACATAGAAATAGATTACTTATTTGGTTCTAATTTAGGAATACGAGAAATAGATATTATTGCTATTGAAAGTATTATTATTGAAAAAGAAAATGGCGATTATTTAAAAAATTATGGCAACATGATTTTAAATTTATATCCATTTTCTCCTTTAGGACATTATTACCTTGGAAGGTATTACGAAGCTGGAAAAAATTATTCGAAAGCCTTAGAACAATATCGATTGGGCTACGGAAAAATGGATCCTGCAGACCCAAATGCAGATAAATTTTATCAGAATGTACAACGAATGCTTAGAAAAGGATAAGGAATTAGTTTATCAATTCTAAACCATCTTCTTTAATAAGAATTGTTTTTTCTTTGTACAACGTTCCAACTGCTCTTTTAAACGCTTTTTTACTCATGAATAATTTACGTTTAATTTCTTCTGGAGAACTTTTATCTGTCAATGGTAAGAATCCGTCATGATCGTAAATTGCTTCAACCACTTTTTCTGTGTCTAAAGAAATTGCATTTCTAAAACCTTGTGGTTGTAGTGAAACATCTATTTTACCATCTTCTCTAATGTTTTTAATATAGCCAGTAATTCGTTGATTTTCTCTCAACTCCTGAAAAACTTCATTTCTATATAACAAGCCTTCAAATTCCTCATCAATTAAAACCGAAAAACCTAAATGTGTTTCTGATTCAATAATTAACGATACTTTATCTCCTACTTCTAAATCCATAATATGTTATTTTAAATGATTAAAATATGCTTTTAATATTGTTTCGTTGATTTCTTTATCCGTGAAAATTTCCAACACTTTTGGCGCATTTGAATCTTGATAAAATCCTTTTAATGCTGCTGATACTTCTGTTGTTTCTGAAACCGAAATATACTCTAATTGATACATTTTACACAAATGTGCTGCGGTTAATTGATGCGGTGTTTCAAAATACTCCAACGCATTTGTTGATTTTGGTCCAGGAATAAATCTAAAAATTCCGCCACCATTATTATTGATAAGAATAATTCTAAAATTCTTCGGAATGTAATTATTCCACAAAGCATTGCTGTCGTAAAAGAAACTCAAATCTCCAGTGATAAAAACGGTTTGATTTTTACTCGCAAAAGCAGCTCCAATTGCAGTGCTTGTACTTCCATCAATTCCGCTTGTTCCTCGATTACAAAACACACTCAGTGTGTTCTTAACATCAAATAATTGTGCGTATCTCACTACTGAACTATTTCCTAATTGTAATTGAAAATTTTTTGGAATACTTTCTAAAACTTGTTCAAAAACCTTTAAATCAGCATGTGGAATTTCACTTAAATAAAGTTGATGTTTTTCTGCTCTTTTTTCTTTTTCACACAACCATTTTTGCTGATAATTACTTTCAATTGTAGTGCTTCTTGAATTTAACTCTGATAAAAATAGTATTGGCTTCTCTTGAACAAATTCTGACAAACAATGAAATGTATTCATTGCTTTTTGTTCGTCAATATGCCAATGATGTTGTGGTTGGTGATTTCTTAAAAACTGTTTTATTTTTTTAGAAACTACCATTCCGCCAAAGGTTAACAAAACTTCTGGTTTTAACTCAGAAAACTCTTCTTCTGACAACGGAAAAATCAATTTATCAATAGAGTTAATGGTGTTTTCTGATGCTATATTTGAGGTGGTTTCTGTTAAAACAATTACAGAAGAATCATTCTTAAACTGCTCAATTAAATTCTGAACCACTTCATCAGGAAAATGTGTACCAACCAATATCATTTTTTTGGTTGATGCATTCCAAATTTTAGCAAGTTCTAAATAATCAACAGATTGCTTCGTTTCACTCGCAATGACAATTGGAAAAGTAAATTCTTCAAGTTCATCAATCGTTTCATACAAAGGTTCATCAAACGGAACATTGATGTGAACAGGTCCTTTTTTAGTGATTGCAATTTGTAACGCTTCAGAAATCAAATTAGTATTGAACTCCTTTTTTGCTTCACTTTCAATCAAATTTGCTGAAAATAAAATATGATTCTCAAACACATTTTCTTGACGAATGGTTTGTCCGTCGCCAATATCAATCAAATGTTTTGGTCTGTCTGCAGAAATGACAACTAACGGAATATTGCTGTAAAAAGCTTCTGCAATTGCCGGATAATAATTTAACAAAGCAGAACCAGAAGTACACACAATGGCAACAGGTTTTTGCATTTGTTGCGCAATTCCCATTGCAAAAAAAGCAGCACAACGCTCATCTACAATACTCAACGTTTTTATGTCTGGATGATTCGAAAAACCAACCGTTAACGGAGCATTACGTGAACCTGGAGAAATTACAACGGTATCAATTTTAAATTGATGACAAGCTGAAATTACAAGTTGTGCGAGTTCTTTTTTTGGAAAATCCCCACCTAACCTCCCCAAAGGGGAGGAACTTTGTATGTTATTTTCTTTGCTCAAAAATCATTTTAATTTTGCAGTAAAAATCTTAAATTCAATCAACCTTTCCCCATCGGGGAAATGCCCAAAGGGCAATGGGGATTAATTTCCTTTTTTATAATCTTCTAAAAACTTCGCCAAACCAATGTCTGTTAAAGGATGCTTTAACAATCCTTCAATGGCACTTAAAGGTCCAGTCATTACATCAGATCCTAATTTTGCACAATCAATAATGTGCATGGTATGGCGGACTGAAGCTGCTAAAATTTGAGTTTCGAATCCATAATTGTCATAAATCTGACGAATTTCTGCGATTAAATTTAATCCGTCGGTAGAAATATCATCTAAACGACCAATAAACGGAGAAACATAGGTTGCTCCAGCTTTTGCAGCTAACAACGCTTGTCCAGCAGAAAACACTAAGGTTACATTTGTTTTGATTCCTTTTGAAGAAAAATATTTACACGCTTTTATACCATCTTTTATCATTGGTAATTTTACCACAATTTGCGGATTTAAAGCAGCTAATGCCTCTCCTTCTTTAATCATCCCTGCAAAATCTGTTGCAATTACTTCTGCAGAAACATCGCCTTCAACCAAATTGCAAATTGCTTTGTAATGATTGATGATATTTGCTGCTCCTGTAATGCCTTCTTTTGCCATTAAAGACGGATTTGTAGTAACGCCATCTAAAATCCCTAAAGCCTGAGCTTCTTCTATTTGTGATAAATTTGCTGTGTCAATAAAAAATTTCATATTCTTAAATTTAGTTCTGTAAAATTATAATTTATAATGATTCATTAGTAGTTTTTCGTACATTTTATCTGGTAAAATTCGCTTTAAAACAATGGAGCATTTCTCCATAAATCCACCAACTTTATAATGAATCTTCGGGCTTTTAGTTTCAATAATGCTATAAACTTCTTTTGCCATTTCTATCGGATTCATTCCGCCATCAACATGCGCATCCATCAAATTTAAATTTTCTTGATAGGTTTCTTTATACGCAGAATTTTCAAAAACTGGCGTATGATACCTTCCTGCTGCAATGTTTGTAGCAAAATCTCCTGGAGCAACATTTACAATATCAATTCCGAATTGTTTTACTTCCATTCGTGCTGCTTCGGTAATCAATTCTAATGCGCCTTTTGTTGCAGAATAAATACCACGAAAAGGCAATCCCATATAACCCGCAATCGATGTTACATTAATTATTTTTCCGCTTTTTTGTTTTCGCATTTGCGGCAAAACCGCTTTCATTACATCAACAGCTCCAAATAAATTGGTGTTAAAAACCTTTTTCATTTCTTCTGTTGGTGTATCTTCAATAGCACCTGTAATTCCCATTCCAGCATTATTGATTAACACATCAATTCTTCCTTCATTTATAATAATTTCAGAAACTGCATTTTGAATAGAAGCTACATTTAAAACATCTAAAGCAAGCATTTTATAAGAGAAAGAATTGTCTTCTTTTTGCGTTCTACTTGTTCCGTAAACTACCATTCCTTTTTTAGAAAGATAGTTGGCAATGGATTTTCCAATTCCTGAGGAAGCACCAGTAATAAGAACAACTTTTGACATATAAAGATTTAAAATTTTTGATTTAAAATTCAAAGTTTAGCAAATATCTTAAAACTAAATTAAGAAAACTAAAAAAGAGAAGGTAAATGATAGTTTTTTGAAATCCTTTCCTTCGGAAAGGATTTAGGATAGAAAAAGATTTAGGGCATAAAAAATGGCAAGCTATCTACATCACACTGCTACAACCTAATACCCTTGCTGCGTTCCCGCCCTGGGGGGTTCAAAGGGAGCTAGTTGTGTAGGACTTGCCGATGCAAATTTACAATGATTTTTAAAGTTGCGCAATGTTTTTTTATCAATTTTGTAACAAAAGATGCACTTTGGTTACTAATCAAATAGTTAATCGTAAATAAATCCAATTGGATTTATTTATCTTTGACCTAAACGAAATTTATATATTTGTATAACTAACTAAATATCAAAATACAATGGAAAATCAAGCATCTAGTAAAAGTATTATTTTAAATTATGGAGTATACCTTGGTATCGCTTCTGTACTAATTAATTTAGTTGTGTATGCAACTGGAGATTATTTAAAACCTCATTGGTCAGTTAGTGTATTAAGCGGAGTCTTAATGGTTGCAATTATTGTAATGGCTAATAAAAAATTTAAAGAATTTAATGGTGGTTTTATGTCTTGGGGACAATCTGTTAAAATAGGTGTTGGTTTAACAGTAATTAGTGCTTTAATTATAATTGTTTATCAACAAATATTTTCGAATATTATTGAACCAGAATACATGCAACAAATGATGATGATGCAAGAACAAACCTGGACAGATCAAGGAATGACCAGCGAACAAATTGATGCAGCTAAAACAATGATGCAAAAGTTTCAAGGACCATTTATTTCATCTGCAATTGGAATTGTTGGTGCAGCTTTTATAGGTTTTGTTGTCTCTGCAATTGTTGGAGCAATTATGAAACAATCTGCTGAAGAGCAATACTAGTTTTTAAGAAAAATTTAAACGATATAAAGGTAAAATATCTTCGGATGTTTTACCTTTACGTTTTTACAAAACCTTATAATTTTGAAACAAATAAACATATCGGTAGTTATACCTTTATTAAACGAAGAAGAATCTTTAGAAGAATTATACCGTTGGATTGCAAACGTAATGCAATCCAATTCTTATGTTTTCGAAGTTATTTTTATTGATGATGGCAGCACAGATACCTCTTGGGATGTCATCGAGAATCTTTCTTCAGAACATAAACAAGTAAAAGGAATTCGCTTTCAAAAAAACTACGGTAAAAGTCAAGCCTTAGACGCAGGTTTTGAACTTGCCGAAGGAAATGTTGTGATTACTATGGATGCCGATTTACAAGACAATCCTGAAGAAATTCCTGAATTATACGATTTAATTACAAAAGAAAACTACGATCTAATTTCTGGTTGGAAAAAGAAACGTTACGATTCAAAAATTAGAAAAAACATTCCATCAAAATTATTTAACGCTGCTGCTAGAAAAACTTCTGGATTAAAATTACACGATTTTAATTGTGGATTAAAAGCCTATAAAAACGAAGTTGTAAAAAGCGTAAAAGTTAGCGGAGAAATGCATCGTTATATTCCGGTTTTAGCTAAAAACGAAGGTTTTACGAAAATTGGAGAAAAAGTAGTACAACATCAAGCAAGAAAATACGGCGTCACAAAATTTGGCATGAGCCGTTTTATAAACGGATTTCTAGATTTAATTACCATTTCTTTTCTATCAAAATTTGGAAAACGACCTATGCACATATTCGGACTTTGGGGTACGTTGATGTTTATTTGCGGATTTATGTCTGCAGCCTTTATTGGAGTTTTAAAAATTTATAAATTATCTGCCGGATTAAAAACAATCTTAGTCACAGACAATCCTTGGTTTTACATTGCGCTAACAGCCATGATTTTAGGAACACAATTATTCTTAGCTGGTTTTCTTGGAGAGCTTTTAATTAAAACAAAAAGCCACGAAAAGCATTACACAATTAAAGAAACCTTAAATATCTAAATCCGTATCTTTGCGGACAGAAAATTTTTACATGAAAGAGATTTTAGAACAAGCAAAAAGTTGGCTTTCTGACACCTTTGATTCAGAAACAAGAACAGAGATTCAACAATTAATCAATACAAATTCTGATGATTTAGCAGATCGATTTTATAAAAACATGGAATTTGGAACTGGTGGAATGCGTGGAATAATGGGCGCAGGAACCAACCGAATCAACAAATATACCTTAGGAAAAGCAACGCAAGGATTAAGTAATTATTTACAACAATGTTTTCCTAACAAAGATTTAAAAGTTGCTATTGCCTACGATTGCAGACATAACAGTAAGGAATTTTCCAAATTGGTTGCAGATGTACTTTCTGCGAATAACATACAAGTATATTTATTTGAAGATCTACGTCCAACTCCAGAATTATCTTTTGCTGTAAATCACTTATATTGTGATGCAGGAATTGTATTAACTGCTTCTCATAATCCGCCAGAATACAACGGTTACAAAGTCTATTGGAATGATGGCGGACAAATTGTTCCTCCGCACGATAAAAAAATTATTGACGAAGTAAATTCATTAGAATTTTCTGAAATCAATTTTAAAGCAAACGAAAATTTAATTACAAAAATTGGTGCAGAAGTGGATGAAGCCTTTTGGAATGCGTCTGTTAAAAACGGAACATTTGACATAAAAGGAAGAGAAGATTTAAAAATTGTTTTTACTTCTTTACACGGAACTTCAATTACATTAATTCCAGAAGCATTAAAACGCGCTGGTTACACCAATGTGCATATTGTAAAAGAACAAGAAGTACCAAATGGAGATTTCCCAACGGTAAAATCACCAAATCCAGAAGAACCAGAAGCCTTAAAAATGGCCATCGATTTAGCCAATACCATAGATGCAGATATTGTGATTGGAACCGATCCTGATTCTGACAGATTAGGAATTGCAGTTCGAGATTTAAAAGGAAATATGAAGTTGTTAAACGGAAATCAAACGATGAGTATGATGACCGATTTCTTAATCAAACAATGGGAACTAAAAGGCAACTTAAACGGAAATCAATTTGTAGGCTCCACGATTGTGTCAACAAATTTAGTCAATGAAATTGCAGATTCTTACGGAGTTGAAACCAAAGTTGGTTTAACTGGCTTTAAATGGATTGCTAAAATGATACAAGATTTTCCAAATCAAGAATTTATTGGCGGTGGAGAAGAAAGTTTTGGGTATATGGTTGGTGATTTTGTGAGAGATAAAGATGCCGTTACTTCTACGTTGCTAGCTTGTGAAATTGCTACAAATGCAAAATCAAACGGAAGTACTTTTTACAAAGATTTATTAGAACTATACATCAAAAATAATTTTTACAAAGAACACTTAATTTCGATTGTTAAAAAAGGAATGGATGGCGCCAATCAAATCAAACAAATGATGATTGATTTACGTAAAAGTCCATTGACACAAATTGATGACTCTAAGGTTGAATTTTTATGTGATTATCAATCTTCTATCAAAAAAAATCTAATCACTGGTGAAGAAACAGTGATGGGTATTCCAAAATCAAACGTAATTATTTATCACACAGAAGACGGAACTAAAGTTGCTGCAAGACCAAGCGGAACAGAACCAAAAATAAAGTTCTACTTTAGCGTAAAATCTAAATTAGACGCAATTGAAAACGCTGTTGAAACAGAAACGAAATTGGATGCTAAAATTCAACGTATTATAAAAGAATTACACCTATAATGAATTACTTTAAACAAATATTACGATTTGCTAGACCTTATAGAAAATATGTGTTTTTAAACATATTGTTTAACATTTTGTATGCTATTTTTAATGTGCTTTCAGTATTGGCTTTTATCCCTGTTTTAAACATTCTTTTTAAGCAAGAAAACAAAATTACTTTACAACCAGTTTATAACGGAATTAGCTCTGCTGGTTCTTATATAAAGGATAGTTTTTATTTTTATATTTCTCAAAAGATAGAAAATGAAGGTGTTGTTCAAGTACTCTTATTTATTTGTTTAGTAACTTTTGCATTATTTTTTCTTAAAAATTTATTTCGCTATTTAGCGTCATATGTGTTGGTTTTTTTACGAAATGGAACTGTTAAAGACATTAGAGATAGCTTGTATCAAAAAATTGTTGAGCTTCCAATTGCTTATTTTTCAAAAAAGAAAAAAGGAGATATTATTGCAAGAATGACTGCTGATGTTCAAGAAATTGAAATCTCTTTCCTTACTTCTTTAGAAGCTATTGTAAGAGAGCCTTTAACTGTGGTTATTTCGCTTACAATGATGATTGTGATTAGCTTAAAACTAACACTTTTTGTGTTTATTTTACTGCCCGTTTCTGGCTTTATCATTTCTGCAATTAGTAAAAAATTAAAAGCAAACTCTTTAAAAGCGCAAAAAGAAACTGGTAACTTTTTATCATTTATTGAAGAAACATTGACGGGTTTAAGAGTTATTAAAGGCTTCAATGCAGAAAATATCATTGGAAGAAAATTTAGAGATTCTACAAAAAAATTCAAACAATTAATGACAAGTGTTTTACACAGACAAACACTAGCTTCACCAATGAGTGAGTTTTTAGGTTCGGCAACCATAATTGCAATTTTATGGTACGGAGGAAAATTAGTACTAGAAAATAATAGTCCTTTAAAACCTGAAGAGTTTTTGACGTATATCATGTTGTTTTACACTGTTTTAAATCCTGTAAAAGCAATTACAACTGCGTATTATAACATTCAAAAAGGAAATGCATCCGCAGAAAGAATTGTAGAAGTACTGAGTGCTGAGAATGAAATTGTTGAAGAGGAAAATGCACTTACAAAAAGTACTTTTGATCGTGAAATTGTCTTTGATAATATCTCTTTTAAATATGATGATGAATACGTACTTAAAAACTTTTCCTTGACAATCCCTAAAGGAAAAACTGTTGCTTTGGTTGGACAATCTGGAAGTGGAAAATCAACTTTAGCAAATTTAATCACACGTTTTTATGATGTAAATGAAGGAGCTATTTTTATTGACGGAATCAACATTAAAGACTTGAAAAAAAGAGCACTACGAAATTTAATGGGAATCGTAACTCAAGATTCTATTTTATTTAACGATACCATTGCAAATAATTTAACTCTTGGACTAGAAAACGCAACAAAAAAGCAAATTCAAGAAGCTGCAGAAATTGCCAATGCACATGAATTTATTAAAGACTTGCCAAATACATACGACACCAATATTGGCGATAGTGGAAATATGCTTTCTGGCGGACAGAAACAACGATTAAGTATTGCAAGAGCTGTGTTAAAAAACCCACCAATAATGGTGTTAGATGAAGCAACATCTGCATTAGATACAGAATCTGAACAATTAGTTCAGGTTGCTTTAGAAAAAATGATGCAGAATAGAACTTCGTTAGTAATTGCGCATCGTTTATCAACCATTCAAAAAGCAGATACCATTGTGGTTTTAAAGAAAGGAAAAATAATTGAGCAAGGAAAACATGATGATTTAATGCAAGAAAAAGGAGATTATTTTAAATTGGTAACCATGCAAAATTTAAATTAAAACAATGATGAAAGTATTATTTGTTGTAGATTTTGAAACCTCAATAAACATTATAAAAACACAGCTTGAACTCATTCTTCAATTAAAAAGGAAGAAAGATGTTGTGCCTTTTGTATTGGGTAAAATTAGCGATGAAACAAAGCGTATTTTAACTTCTGAAAACATCAAATACAAAATCTTATTTCCAACAAAAAAAATTGATTTTAACTATATTAAAGAAATAAAAGGTTTACTAAAAGATGAAAATTTTGATGTAGTCCAATTTTTTAATGGAAAACCTGCAAGAAGTTTTTTATTTGCTGTAAAAAATCACAAACCAAAAACAGTGCTTTTCATGGGTTCAATAAGTTTGCATTGGCATGATCCATCTGCATATTTAACCTTTTTAAGTCCTAAAATGGATAAAATTACGTGCAATAGTAAATATGTTTTTGAGCATGTAAAAAAACAACTTTTAAGCAAAAATAAAAGTAAAGCAGTACTAGTTTATGAAGGATATTCTTCTTCTTGGTTTAAAGATGTAAAAGCTTTTGATTATACAACATTAAATATTCCAAAAGATGCAATTAAGGTTTGTTTTGTTGGTAATCATAGAAAAGTAAAAGGGACTAAATATTTTTTAGAATCTTCTTATCATTTAAATTCAACGAAAGAAATTCATTATATACTTATAGGCAATAAAACGAACATTCCTAGTTTGTATAAAATTGCAAAATCGAGTCCAAATGTTACTAAAATTCATTTCTTAGGATTAAGAAACGACGCGGTTTCTCTAATCAAAGGCGCAGACATTTATGCACAGACTTCTTTAAGCGAAGGTTTTGGTAGAGCAATTAGTGAAGCAATGTGTGTAGAAAAACCTATTGTAATGACCAATGCTGGTGGTTGTACAGAATTGATTGATGAAAGTTGCGGAATTGTTGTTCCTCTTAAAGATGGAGAAGCAATTGGAAAAGCAATTTCTACTTTAGCCAACAATGATACTTTACGAATTGAAATGGGGAAAAATGCAAAAATTAGAATTGATACTGTTATCAATACTGAAAAAACGACTGAAGAAACGTATCAAGTGTATGCCGGTTTGCTAAAAGATTAATTTCTTAACATTTCAATCCCAAATCTTTTCCTTTCTCTAACATAAATTGATAAGACGCTTCGTATTCATTCGGAATTACGCCTTCTAAAATAGCTTCTTTTATGGCTTCTTTTAATTGACCTATTTCTCTACAAGGTTCTAAATTAAAGGTTTTCATAATCAATTCACCAGAAATTGGAGGCTGAAAATTACGCACATGATCTCGCTCTTCTACTTCTTTTATTTTTGCTCTTACCAACTCAAAATTCTTATGATATCGTTTAAATTTCGATGGATTTTTAGTAGTAATATCCGCTTCACACAAAGTCATTAACGATTCAATATCATCGCCTGCATCAAAAACCAAACGTCTAACTGCAGCATCTGTAACTTCGCTTGCTAGCACAATTGGACGAGAACTTAACAAAACCATTTTCTGAACAAATTTCATTTTGTTATTCAACGGCATTTTCAATCGTTTAAACAATTTAAAAACCATTTTTGAACCCACAAATTCATGTGCATGAAATGTCCAACCAATTTTTTTATGAAATTTTTTTGTTGGTGCTTTTCCGATATCGTGCAACAAAGCTGCCCAACGCAACCAAACATCATTTGTGTTTTCAGAAATATTATCAACCACTTCTAAAGTATGATAAAAATTGTCTTTATGCTTTTGACCCTCTACTTCTTCTACTCCTTTTAAAGCAATCAATTCTGGTAAAATCAACGGTAATAATTGAGTGGATTCTAATAATAGAAATCCAACGGAAGGTGTTGCAGAAAGCATCATTTTATGCAACTCATCTACAATGCGCTCTTTGGTGATGATGTTTAATCGTTCTGCATTTTTAGAAATTGCAGCTAACGATTTTGGTTCAATTGTAAAATGCAATTGACTTGCAAATCGGATGGCGCGCATCATCCGTAAAGGATCATCAGAATAGGTAATATTTGGTTCTAACGGTGTTCTAATAATTTTAGAATGTAAATCTTCTACTCCATTAAACGGATCTAGCAACAAGCCAAAATCATTTGTATTTAAACTTAACGCCAACGCATTAATTGTAAAATCCCTTCTGTTTTGATCATCTTGTAAGGTTCCTTCTTCTACTTCTGGATTTCTACTTTCTTCTGAATACGATTCTTTTCTTGCGCCAACAAATTCAATTTCGATGTCTTTATAGCGCAACATTGCTGTTCCGTACGTTTTAAAAACTTGCACTTTTGGTTTTGTTGGTAATAATTGCGCCACTTTTTCTGCCAATTCAATTCCACTACCAACAGCAACAACATCAACATCTTTTGCAGTACCTCTTTGCAATAAATAATCGCGAACAAAACCGCCAATTACATAACTTTTTACTTCTAATTCTTGTGAAGCTTTTGAAATATATTCGAAAATTGAAGCAGAAATTGCGTCTTTGTAAAATTGTTGTTGCATAAAAATTAATCTCTAATAACTTCTACTTTATCATCAACAATTTTAAGAATTCTTGATGAAGCAGTTGCTACTATTTCTTGCTGCAAATTTACTATATAATCAACGCTATCCAAAATAGTTGCAGATATTTCTGAAAATGATTTTGGGGTTGGCTCTCTGCTTATATTTGCGGAAGTAGAAACGATTGGTTTTCTGAATTCTTTAAGTAAAGCTTTGCAAAAATCGTTTTGCACAATTCTAATGGCAATGGTGTGGCCTGATGCAATGCAATTCTTTGCCAAGCCTTTTGGATTGTTGTAAATAATTGTTGTTGGTTTTGTAGCTTTTTCTAGCTCTTCAATTGCTTTTTCTGGAATATTTTCTACATAATCAGAAAGCATTTGAAAAGAATCTACCAAAATGATGAGGCTTTTACTCTCTGCTCGTTGTTTGATTTTGTAAATCTTTGAAACTGCACTAGAGTTTGTTGCATCACAACCAATTCCCCAAACGGTATCTGTTGGATATAAAAGTGTTTTTCCTTCTTTTAAAGCTATTGCAAAATGTTGAATTTCTTCTGAGTTCAAAATCGTTTGTTTTATTCGTTTTTCTTAGCCACAGTTGCGTGTTGCATAAAAAACATATCTAACTGAGAACCTAATAAAATAATATTAAACAAGACTGCAAACGGGAAATACAAGAATGATTTTGTCGTATTTATTCCTTTAATAGTTTGAATGTTATAACCACACTCTTTATACATTCTTTTGATACTTTTTTTTGTAAAAAAACGATAATGCGTTCTGTCTAAAATTAAGTCGTCTGTATATTTCCAATCTCTTTTAAAAATCATTTTAAAAAGATTTTTAGAATACCGAACATTCGGAATTGAAGTAACCAAAACTCCGTCTTTTTTCAATTTTGATTTTAGATTTACAATATCATCCCAAGGTTCTAACAAATGCTCAATCACATCATTCATTACAATGGCATCAAAATAATTATCTGGCAAGTCTTTTAAAACTTCATCTAAAGTTCCTAAAAGTACTTTCGTAAGTTTTTGAGTTGCTTCTTTTGCAGATTCCTCAAACGGCTCAACACCCCAAGTTTCTACACCTTCTTTTACCAATTGAGCAGAAAAATTACCAGCTCCACAACCAATTTCTAAGATCGTTTTTGCTGATTTCGGAATAAAACCTAACATTTCTGGTCTTACATTTTTATAATATTCTGCTTCTTTAATATCCATACTATTTTGATTTTTTTACTCGTTTTTAAAAGGCAAATTCATAGATCTTTTACTTAACCAAGTTCCTTTTTTAAGTGAGTGTCTATAATATTTTATCAATTCTAAAAACAAATATAGATTTAATTTTAGTTTAGGAATAAAAAAGAAACAAATTCCGATAATTGCTAACAATATCTTAGAAATTAAACTCATAAAAACTAATAAGCACAATAATAGAAATCTTGTCAATCCTTTAAAATGATTTCGAAGATATACATGTTTAGAAATCAATACTTCCGATTTGGTA
Organism: Polaribacter huanghezhanensis; assembly: GCF_030444335.1. Taxonomy (NCBI): domain Bacteria; kingdom Pseudomonadati; phylum Bacteroidota; class Flavobacteriia; order Flavobacteriales; family Flavobacteriaceae; genus Polaribacter; species Polaribacter huanghezhanensis. The sequence goes on from NZ_CP128595.1 coordinate 2,519,700, forward strand.
ATTTTTGATGTGTTTATGTTAATTCTTGAAGCTCCACCGTGATTGTGTATGATGTTTACATTTTTAAACAAAACAACTTCTCCATTTGCATCTCTTACTTTTTTACACAAATCTACATCTTCAAAATACATCCAATAATCTTCGTTCCAGCCATTTATTTTCTGAAACCACTTTCTAGAAATAAAAACTACCGAACCAGACACCCAATCAGGAAAAACCTTTTCATCATCTTGTTTTGTTTCTTTTGCAAAAAGTCTATAAATTGCTCTTGTAATTCCAAATAACGTAAATGGTCCAGGAAAAATTCTATCAACATCTTCAAAAGAGCCATTATTATTTAACTGATTACAAGATACAATTCCGTAGTTTTCATTGTTGTTTAAATTGATTAACACCTTATGGATTGCGTCCTCATTTGCAATGGTATCCGGATTTAAAAACAACATGTTTTTTCCAACAGAGTTGATGGCGCCTAAATTACATCCATTTGCAAAACCATTGTTTCCTGAATTTTCTATAAACCGAAATTGCGTGTATTTTTCTGAAAACTCTTTTAATTTTCCGTCGTTAGAATTGTTATCCACAACAACAACTTCAAAAGTAAATTTTTCTTGTTTAAAATGCGTTAACGCATCCAAACAATTTTTTAAATGTTTCCAGCTTTTATAGTTTACAATAATGATAGAAATATCTTTTTCTACAGAATTTACTTCAAAGTTTTCAATCGGGTATTTTATATTTTTAGGTATTTTATATTTTAAGTTGAACACTTCAACATATCGTCTCCAAACTCCAAATGCATGCAGCCAAGAAATTACAAATCCTCGGTAGCCATCCAAAAACCCAAACTGAATTACAAACTGAATAAAAAGCCGTACAAAAGGCTTTAAAAACAAGTGATATGGCGAAACAAACAAGCCTTTTTCTAACAATTCTTGCGCCTGTAGTTTTGCGTAATTTTTAAGTTTGTTTTTATATTGATGGTAATTTTTATACGAATAATGATTTAGTTTTCCTTTTAAAAAACCAATCGTACCATTTGTTGAAATTTCTTCATGAACTTTTCCAACATATCTGCACGTATCTTTATGAAATAATCGAATGACCTTATCTCTTCTCCAGCCACTAAAATTTAGTTTTTTATTTTTAAAGAAAAAGCTTCTATAAATATAAAAAGCATCAAAATTAGTAGTAGAAATTACCGTTTGTAAAATTTCTTCTTTTAAATTTTCTGGAACCGTTTCATCTGCATCTAATAAAAAAATCCAATCGTTACTCGCTTTTTCTATAGCAAAATTCTTTTGACTCGAAAAATCATCAAAGATTCTTTGAAGTAGAATCGCTTTTGATTCTTTTACAATTGCAACCGTTTTATCTGTACTAAAAGAATCAATCACAATAATTTCATCCGCAAAACTAACCGAATCTAATGCTCTTTGGATATTAGATTCTTCGTTAAAAGTTGGAATAATTGCTGTAATTTTTGTCATAAAACTAAACGGCTACATCATATTCGCGCAAGGCATCATTTAATGATGTTTTTTTATCGGTACTTTCTTTTCTTTTTCCAATGATTAATGCACACGGAACATTGAATTCTCCTGCGGCAAATTTTTTGGTATAACTTCCTGGAATTACTACCGAACGTGCAGGAACAATTCCTTTCATTTCAATCGGTTTATCACCAGTAACATCTATAATTTTGGTGCTCATTGTCAACACAACATTTGCTCCTAAAACAGCTTCTTTTTCTATCTTAACACCTTCTACAACAATACAACGAGAGCCAATAAAAGCGCCATCTTCTATAATCACTGGAGATGCTTGCAAGGGTTCTAAAACTCCACCAATTCCAACACCACCAGATAAATGTACGTTTTTACCAATCTGTGCACAAGAACCAACTGTTGCCCAAGTATCTACCATTGTTCCTTCATCTACATACGCGCCAATATTTACATAACTTGGCATTAAAATAGTTCCTGCAGAAATGTAAGCTCCGTGTCTTGCAACCGCGTTTGGTACAACTCTAATTCCTTTTTCTGCATAATTTCTTTTTAACGGAATTTTATCGTGATATTCAAAAATACCAGCTTCTAAAGTTTCCATTTTCTGAATTGGAAAATACAAAACAACTCCTTTTTTTACCCATTCATTTACTTGCCAACCATCAGAAGTTGGTTCTGCAACTCTTAACGTTCCAGCATCTAATAAATCGATTACTTTTCGAATTGCTGAAATTGTTTTTTCTTCTTTTAGTAACGCTCTGTTATCCCAAGCATTTTCTATTGTTTCTCTTAAATTTTCCATTTTGTAAAGTATGTTTCTGCAAATATAAATCTATCTGTAAAAATCTAAGCGAAGATACATTTTTTAAACAGATATTTTTATCCTGTTTAAAATCCTTATTTTTGCAAAAAGGTTTTTAAATGAGTAGAATTTTAGCCATCGATTTTGGCAAAGTAAGAACAGGAATTGCCGTTACAGACGAATTGCAAATAATTGCTTCTGGATTAACAACCGTTGCTACTTCTGAATTAATTCCGTTTTTAAAAAACTATACTCAAAAAGAAAAAGTAGCACTTTTTTTAGTTGGATTGCCTAAGCAAATGGACAATACAGATAGCGAAAGTGAAGTATTAATTTTGCCTTTTTTAGAAAAATTAAACAAACAATTTCCGCAAATACCAATGCAACGAGTTGATGAACGTTTTACGTCTAAAATGGCTTTTCAATCTATGATTGATTCTGGATTGAAAAAAAATCAACGGAAAAACAAAGCTTTGCTTGATGAAATTAGTGCCACAATTATTTTACAATCTTATTTAAACAACCTGTAATACATGTAATTACACAAAAAAATGTGTAAAAAGCAGGAATTTAGAATTCGTAATTCAAAAATTCGTGATTCGTAATTCTAATTCGTATTTTTGCAACCAAATTTTACAATAAATGATATTACCAATAGTCGCTTACGGTGATCCTGTTTTAAGAAAAGTAGGAAAAGAAATTAACAAAGAGTATCCAGAATTAGATACTTTAATTGCCAACATGAAAGAAACCATGTACAATGCTAATGGTGTTGGCTTGGCTGCTCCGCAAGTTGGAAAAGCAATTCGGTTATTTATGGTAGATGCTTCTCCTTTTGCAGAAGACGAAGATTTAGACGAAGAAGAAAGAGCCGTTTTGGCAAATTTTAAACAGGTGTTTATCAACCCAGAAATTATTGAAGAAAAAGGTGATGAATGGGCTTTTAATGAAGGTTGTTTAAGTATTCCTGATGTTAGAGAAGATGTGTTTAGACAAGAAGAAATCAATATTGAATATTTTGACGAAAACTTTGAAAAACACAGCAAAACTCTAAACGGTCTTGCGGCAAGAGTTTTTCAACACGAATACGATCATATAGAAGGAATTTTATTTACGGATAAATTATCATCACTAAAGAAAAGATTGATTAAAAAGAAATTAGAAAACATATCAAAAGGGAAAATAACAGCAGATTACAGAATGCGTTTTCCGAAGCTAAAAAAAAATAAAAAATAATATCCGTTCGAGGAGACACTAAAAAATACAATTTATGGAGTTTAATAAAATTATTGCCGTTACCGGTAAACCAGGTTTGTTTCATGTCGTTTCACAAACCAAAACAGGAATTGTTGTTGAAGCCTTATCAGACAAAAAACGCTTTCCAATTCTATCTACTCAAAATGTGAGTTTGCTAGAAAACATTGCCATTTTCACCTACGAAGAAGAAGTCCCTTTATTAACCGTTTTCAAATCAATTTTTGAAAAAGAAGAAGGAAAAGAAACCATTAGTCATAAAGAAAGTGGTGCAAAATTAACATCCTTTTTTAGCGAAATTTTACCAGATTTTGATCAAGAGCGTGTGTACACATCCAACATCAAAAAAATTATACAATGGTACAATATGTTAATTGCTACAGAATTTGATTTTTCTACTGCAAAATTATCAGTAGAAGCAACCGAACAAGCATAAATGAATTCTAGAACTCAGCAATTAGAGGCAATTAACAGATTATTAGATATCATGGACGAACTTCGCGAGAAATGTCCGTGGGATAAAAAGCAAACCTTAGAATCGTTACGATATTTAACAATTGAAGAAACCTACGAATTGGCTGATGCAATTTTAGACAACGATTTAGAAGAAATTAAAGAAGAATTAGGCGATGTGTTGTTACACATCGTTTTTTATGCAAAAATAGGAAGCGAGAAAAAAGCATTTGATATTGGCGATGTTGCCAACGCCATTTCTGATAAATTGGTTGATAGACATCCGCATATTTACGGTGATGTTGTTGTAAAAGACGAAGAGGGAGTAAAACAAAATTGGGAAAAACTAAAACTCAAAGAAGGAAAAACTTCTGTTTTAGAAGGCGTTCCTAAAAGTTTGCCTGCGCTTGTAAAAGCAAACCGAATTCAAGATAAAGTTGCTGGCGTTGGTTTTGACTGGGAAGAACCTCAACAAGTTTGGGAAAAGGTTCAAGAAGAATTGTCTGAACTAAACGAAGAAGTTAAAAACAACAACACAGAAAAGATCGAATCTGAATTTGGTGATGTGTTATTTTCGATGATAAATTATGCACGTTTTATCGGCGTAAATCCAGAAAATGCTTTGGAAAAAACCAATAAAAAATTTATAAAGCGATTCCTGTTCTTAGAAAAAGCAGCGAAAAAAGAAGGCAAAGAACTTTCTGACATGTCTTTAGCTGAAATGGATGTGCATTGGGAGAATTCGAAAGAGTTTTTCAAATAAACTTTCTGCCATTTTGAGCAAATAGCATAAAGTTGAAAAATCTATTTAAAGTGATATCTCGACTCCGCTCGATATGACATTTCATTTTGTATCTTTACTTTTATGAATGTACTTATAATTACAGGTGGATCTAACGGAATAGGAAAAGCCATTGCAGAAAAATATACTTTAGAAAAGCACACTGTTTTTTCAATTTCTAGAAGCAAAACAACCAACGTTTCTTATCAACAAATTACTGCAGATTTAAGCAATACTTCTGAAGCTGTCAATACAATAAAAACGGTGTTTTCTGAATTAGATTTAAACGCAATTTCTTCAATTACTTTATTAAATAATGCAGGAAGTTTAGGAGAAGTAAACACTGTTGGGAACTTAGATTTTGAAAAGATACAGCAGACAATTCAGTTAAACACCATTACTCCATTAGTCTTGTCAAATGAGTTTATAAAACTGACCAAAGAACTACATTGCAAAAAACAAATTATCAATATTTCTTCTGGAGCAGCAACGAGTCCGTATTCTGGTTGGTCAATTTATTGCACCTCAAAAGCTGCCTTAGACATGACAACCAGAGTTATTGCAATCGAACAAAATGAAGTTGATAACGACGTAAAATGTGTGGCCATTTATCCTGGAGTTGTAGATACCAATATGCAAGCTGCAATCAGAAAAACTTCTGAAAAGGAGTTTAAAAATGTGCAACATTTTAAAGAGTTAAAAGAAAATAACGAATTGTATTCTCCAGAATTTGTTGCAACTAAAGTTTATCAAATTGACATTCAGAATCAATTAGAAAATGGGGATATTGTAGATATTAGAACTGTTTAATGATATATTAAAGAATCACCAACTCAGCTGTGATAATCACTGTTATAAAAAAAAGGGATTTTTAAGAATCCCTTTTTTAACTTATTAAAATTCAAAACATCTATTTAAAATTTGAATCATCAATTCCTCCATTTACTTTAACCTCGTTCAATTTCATCTCAATACTTTGTCCGAAACTATTAGACGTTTGTGTGTATGGAATTTTTATTCCGTTTACCAATTTGTAATTTGAATATTCAGTAATTAAAACACTTTTACCTCCAAGAACTTCTTGCTTTGTTTTTAAACCAGAAGCAACATCATAATACTCTTTACTAATTTCGCCACTCGGTGCAGTTACTTGTACTACATACAAGTGTTGACCATTCGTCATTTGCATCCCCAAAAGTGCTGTTTGATAGCCTTTTTGACCATATTCCAATTCTGGAAAAATAACGGCTTCACTTAAAACTCTTTGCTTTTCTTTTTGATCTATATTTTGCGCTCTACCATTGCTTATTATAGAAACAGCATCTCCATTTACAACATATTTTATAGCTACTCGATTTGCAATTGGAATAGAAACTGTCATTAAATATTTACTCGAATTCTTTTTCTTAGTATCTATTTTAATTTCTGTTCCTTGAATACTTGCTGTCATGCTTGTAGAGATATCCTTAACGGCTGCAAGTTTATTTTGTCCGCCAATTGCATCAATATAGGTGTCAATAACTTTTTGGGCAGTAAGTCCAACAGGTGCATCTAGCAATACAATTAATGTATTATTTGATGGATTTAAATCAGGTATTTCGTGATCTGGATCTATTTCCACAGAAACAATTTTAGATGTAGACTCATAATTATAAATATATTCTGGACCTGTCATCCATATTTCTACCGGTAGTTTTACTGTTTTGGTAGTATTATTTGCTTCTGTAATTTTTAGCGTTACTGGCATCGCCATTTTATTTTTATTTAAAAGGCTGATGAGAGAACCCTTTTTAGGATCTCCATCTACATACTTAACTCCTTCAACTGCTTGATCTAATTTCCAATTATTCATAAACCAACCTTTCCAAAACCAAGTAAGATCTTCTCCTGCAGCACTATTCATTGTGTTGAAAAAATCCCATGGCGTTGGATGCTTAAATGCCCATCTTTTGATATAAGTTTGAAATGCATAATCAAAACGATCTTTTCCAAGTACAGAATTTCTTAAAACTTGTAAAGCTGCTCCGGGTTTAGAATACGCTTCCATTCCTAAATTTCCTTGATTATGAATTACATCTGGAACTGTAAAAACTGGATCTAATCGGTCGTTAAAAAGACCGCTCCCCATACTTTGTAAGTTCGATTTGTGATAATATTCTCCATTGTTAAATTCTTTGGTATCTACACCATTGATAAAAGTATTAAACCCTTCATCCATCCATGCGTATTTACGCTCGTTTGATCCAACAATCATAGGAAACCAATTGTGTCCAAACTCATGGTTAATCACACCCCAAAGAGATGCTCCCTTGCTTTTAAAATTACAAAACACAATACCTGGATATTCCATTCCACCTTCATGTGCGCCTACATTTGTAGCAACTGGATAGGTGTATGAAAACCATTTATTTGAATACAATTCAATAGAGTTTTTTACATATTCTGTAGATCTTCCATAACCATCCATTCCTGAGTTTTCTACTGGATACACAGACTGAGCAAGTGCCGTTTTTCCTTTTGGTAAATTAATTTTTGCTGCATCCCAAATAAAAGCTTTTGAAGCTGCCCAAGAAATATCTCTACTCTGAGCTATTTTAAAGTGCCAAGTCAACATTCCACGATTATCCGCTTTGTGATGATCTGCTCTGTCTAACATTTGCTTTTCAGATTGAATACTCACCGTTTTATCACTTTTCCAAGCTTTTTCTAATTGTTTTTGTTCATATTTTGTCAATACTTCCTTCGGATTTTGAAGCAACCCAGAACCAACCACAATCATGTCTGCTGGTGCCGTAATTTCATAATCAAAATCGCCATAATCCAAATAAAATTCACCTGTTCCCAAATAAGGAAGCGTGCTCCATCCATCAACTTCGTCCATTACTTCTATACGAGGATACCATTGCGCCAATGTGTAAATCCACCCATTTTTAGTTTTCACTCTTCCCATTCGGTCTTTTCCGTGCTCTGGAATATCAAAACTATAATTAATGGTAATTTCCATTTCTTTTCCTTTTGCTTTCAGTTCTTCTGGCAAACGGATTTGCATGCGTGTATCAGAAACCAAATAATTGGCTTTTTGCATTCTACCGCGATCCATTTTAATTCCTACACTTTTAAGTTCGTAACCATTTGTAAAAGTATGTACTCCATTTCGGTCGTTAGCTGGATACAATGCAGAACCCCGAGATTCTTTTTTAAAAGTATTTTGATCTAATTGCAACCAAAGAAATTCTAAATTATAAGGACTATTATTGATGTAGTTAATAGTTACTTTTCCTTCAATTTTTTGATTGATGGTATCTAACGTCGCTTTTATTTTATAATTCGCCCTATTTTGCCAATATTCTGGACCTGGATTACCAGTTGCACTGTGAAAAGCATTTACCTTGTCCGTCATAAACAGCGGACTAAAAGCTTCATATTTATTAAAAGTTGATTTTTGTGCTGTTTTTTCTTGAGCAACAACACGACCCGTGAATCCACCTATTAGCAATAAACAGGTAGAAAATTTAATTAAAAATTTCATAAGAATATTATTTTAAGTAAGAATAGAATACGAAGTTATAAAATAAAAGAAGCCGTTATTTTTTTTTAACACAACATTATGGTTCTATCTTTTCTTTATTTGATGTTGAAAATTCCTTAGAAAATGATTTTACTTCTTTGAAGAGGTGCAAAATCAAGCTTTTTTAGTTGATAAAATGAAACCGAAATTACTATCAGAAATTTTTAATTTGCTTCTAAACTCATTTTTCGATAACTTCGTTTACTCCTGTTACCGAAACATAAAAAAAGCCGCTCAATCGAGCGGCTTTTTTATTACACTAATTTCTTAGCATTTTTTACTTTTTGTTTTGTGAGTGCGAGTTCTATTACTTCACTCATGTCAGAAACATAATGAAACGTCAATCCTTTTAAATAACTTTCTTTGATTTCTAAAATGTCTTTTTCGTTTTCATCACACAGAATAATTTCTTTAATATTTGCTCTTTTTGCAGCCAATATTTTTTCTTTGATTCCGCCAACTGGCAATACTTTTCCACGCAAGGTAATTTCTCCCGTCATTGCTAACTTGTTCTTTACTTTACGTTGTGTAAATACAGACACCAACGACGTTAACATAGTAACTCCAGCACTTGGCCCATCTTTTGGCGTTGCACCTTCTGGCACGTGAATATGTACATTGTGTTTTTCTATAATCTCAGGATTTATTCCAAAATCTTCTGCATTTGCTTTGATATATTCCATCGCAATGGTTGCCGATTCTTTCATTACTTTTCCTAAGTTTCCCGTAATGGTTAAATTTCCTTTTCCTTTCGATAAAATAGATTCGATAAATAAAATATCTCCACCAACACTTGTCCAAGCCAAACCTGTAACAACTCCGGCAACATCATTTGTTTCGTATTTATCGCGCTCTAATCTTGCAGGGCCTAATATTTTTTCAATATCCTCATTGGTTAACGCAATATCATAGGCTTCCTCCATTGCAATAGATTTTGCAGCAAAACGCACCACTTTTGCAATTTGTTTTTCCAAACCTCTTACTCCAGATTCACGCGTGTATCCTTCAACAACTTTTTCTATTTGTGCTTTTCCTAATTTTAAATGCTCTTTTGTTAATCCGTGCTCTTTTAATTGCTTTGGCAACAAATGTCTTTTTGCAATTTCAATTTTTTCTTCAATAGTATATCCAGAAACATTAATAATTTCCATTCGGTCTCTTAACGCCCAAGGAATTTCCCCTAAATTATTTGCTGTCGCGATAAATAATACTTTAGACAAATCGAAACCAACTTCTAAATAATTATCGTAAAACTCCGTATTTTGTTCAGGGTCTAAGACTTCTAACATCGCAGAAGACGGATCTCCTTGATTGCTTGATGTTAATTTATCAATCTCATCCAACACAAAAACTGGATTTGCAGTTCCGGCTTTTTTCAAGTTCTGAATCAATCTTCCTGGCATTGCGCCGATGTATGTTTTTCTATGTCCACGGATTTCTGCTTCGTCTCGCAAACCACCTAAAGACATTCTAACATATTTTCTTCCCAACGATTCTGCAACCGATTTTCCTAACGAAGTTTTTCCAACTCCAGGAGGTCCGTATAAACAGATAATTGGAGACTTCATGTCATTTCTCAATTTTAAAACTGCCAAATGTTCTATGATTCTTTCCTTTACTTTTTCCAATCCAAAATGATCTCTATCTAAAATTTTTTGTGCTCTTTTTAAATCGAATTTATCAACAGAATATTCTCCCCAAGGCAATTCTAATAGTAATTCTAAATAACTTCTCTGAACGCCATATTCTGCCATTTGCGGATTCATTCTGCGTAAACGAGCTAATTCCTTATCAAATGTTTTGGCAACTTCTTTCGTCCATTTCTTCGTTTTAGATTTCATTTTCATTTCTTCCAACTCCTCGTCGTTAGAAACACCACCTAATTCTTCTTGAATGGTTTTTAATTGCTGATGCAAATAATATTCACGTTGTTGCTGATCCATATCAGTGCGTGTTTTCGACTGAATATCATTCTTCAACTCTAAGCGTTGTAACTCTTTATTTAAACGTTTTAGCGTTAATAACGCACGTTCTTTTAAGTTGTGTTGCTCTAATAATTCTTGCTTTTCTTTTACAGACAAATCCATGTTTGATGAAATAAAATTCACCAAAAACGAATTCGATTGAATGTTTTTAATTGCAAACGAAGCTTCCGAAGGCAACATTGGATTTACTTTAATAATCTGCAATGCTTGTTCTTTTACAGAATCAATAATGGCGTCAAACTCTTTGTTATTTTCGTCCGTTTTATCTTCTACAGCTTCTTTTGTTGTTGCTTTTAAATACGGTTCTGTTTGAACTACTTGATCAATTTCAAAACGTTTTTTCCCTTGGATAATAACAGTTGTATTTCCGTCAGGCATTTTTAACACACGTAAAATCTGAGCGACAACGCCAATTTTATGAATGTCTTTTTCTGTAGGATTTTCTACATCTGCATTTTTTTGTGCGACAACACCTAAAATTTTATCGCCTGCATTTGCATCTTTTATCAATTGAATGGATGCATCTCTTCCTGCTGTAATCGGAATTACAACTCCTGGAAATAACACGGTATTTCTTAAAGGTAAAATTGGTAAAACCGCAGGGATTTCTTCTTTATTAATAATCTCTTCATCTTCTGGCGTCATCAACGGAATTAATTCTGAATCTTCATCTAACATGTTGTGAAGCGACAAACTGTCCAAACCTAATATTTTAGCGTTACTCATAGTATATATATCTGTCAAGTTGACATTTAAACGTTTCTTTCTACTTTTTAAAAGCCTTTAACCATTATTTAAGTTATTGATTATCAATATATTAAATAAATTTAAATTTTAACTTCTACACTACTAAAACAATTGTTGTGCCAATGGTTTTGAGTTTTAGATTTAGTTTGTTACTAAACTTGTTTTTTGATAATTTCGTTAACTACCGATATAAAACACTTGTGCTGAACTTGATTCAGTATTGAAACGTTCGATATCTTTAAAGTTGTGCGCAAGCAAAAAAAAGCGCGAATGAAATTTAATCTTTAATTTTAATGCTAAAAAAATAGTAGGCTTTCTACAGATCAAGAAAAGTTACTTGGCGTTAATTTTAATGAACTAGAAAAAAGAATGACTACCCCATAACAACATTTTTTCCTTTTAGCTTTTTATCGGTAAAATTAAATAGCCTTTGTTAAACTTATTTAACAAAGGCTATTCTACAATTTAAAAATAAGTAACTTATTTTATTCTGTAATTTCTGATTCTTTAATAGCAACTACTTCAATATCAAAAATAAGATCTTTACCTGCCAAAGGATGATTACCGTCTATAACAATACTTTCATCTTTAACTTCAACCACACGTAAATTCATTTCTTGTCCATCTGGAGATTTAGAAACTAGTCCCATTCCAACTTCAGGAGCAAGATCTTGAGGAAGTTCTGTTCTTTTTACTTCTTGCTTTAGGTGATCGTGGATTTCTCCATACGCTTCTTCTTTAGCAACTGTTATGGTTTTTTTTTCATTTAACTTCATGTCAATTACTCCTTTCTCAAAACCAGGTATTAACTGTCCTTGTCCTAAAGTAAACTCTAATGGTTCCTTTCCTTCAGAACTGTCAAAAATCTGTCCGTTAGATAACTTCCCTGTGTAATTTACTTTAACTGTATTGTTCTCTTTAACTTGATCCATATGATATGTTATAATTTTAAAAAATACTCTTTGTATAATTCTTACACACTAAATATTTTAATTTAAACTTACTCAAACAATAGCCGCGAAAACCAAGCCAAAAACTAAAAAATTAGAATGTAAAATTTTAAACCTATAAATTAACAAGCTTAAAACGTAAAAACCTTACTGTTGCCTTTAATATTGGTGAAATTCTATTTTAAATCTTTTTAAAAATTATCCTATAAGAAATAATTTAATCGGCAACTATGTCAGTAAAACAAAAAAACTACAAAGCTCTTCTCTTAAAAAATCACCTTCAACTAAAAAAATGTATTTTTATTGTGTGCAACTGTCACAAATCGAAAAACATTTTGTCTATAGTATAGAAACGTTTCATTGAAGGAAAACAATCAACATATCAACCAACTATTAAAACGCTGTAAAAAAGGTGATAATACTGCTCAAATGCAGATTTATAAAGACTATTACAGAGCTATGTACAACACATCGTTAAGAATACTTAAAGATGAGTTTGAAGTAGAAGACATGATGCAAGAAGCATTTTTAACTGCTTTTACAAAGTTGGACACCTTTATTGGAGAAGTTACTTTTGGCGCTTGGTTAAAACGAATTGTGATCAACAAAAGTTTAACGCAGCTAAAAAAAAATAACAAATACCAAGATGTAAAAATGGAAGTAATTAAAGACACTTCTATAGAAACTGAAGACACTATAGATTACACTTCGTTACATGCCAGTAGGGTATTAGACTCGTTAAATTCTTTAAAAGAAAATTATAGAATTGTGTTGAATTTAAACCTAATAGAAGGCTACGATTATGAAGAAATCGCACACATATTAGGATATACAAACGAAAATGTAAGAACCACAATTTCGAGAGCAAAAAAGAAATTAAAACAGCAGCTAGTTTTAGAAACTGCATAACAAAACCAAGTAATGAAAGATCAATTTAATAGCTTTTTTAAAAATACCGACTTCGATTTAGAAGAACCGAGGTTTGGTCATTTAGAAAGATTTCAGGAACGATTAAATAATCCACAGAAAAAGAAAAAATCCTTTTCTTATAAATGGATGAGCGTTGCCGCATCAGTAATTTTAATTGTCGGATTTTGGTTAGGCGCAAATGTTACCGATAAAACACTAGAATTAGCAGATGTTTCGCCAGAAATGCAAGAAACTGAAACGTTTTTTGTATCGACCATAAAACAAGAATTAAAAACCATAGAAACATTTAGAAATCCAACAACTGAACGTGTTATTGAAGATGCATTAAATCAGTTAGAAAAACTAGACAATCAATACAAAGACTTAGTAAAAGCACTAAACAAAAGCAATAACGACAAGCGTGTTGTGTATGCGATGATAAGCAATTATCAAAACCGAATAGAAGTTTTACAAGATGTCTTAAAACAAATAGACGAAATAAAAAACCTTAAAGTAAACAGCAATGATGAAATCTACATTTAAAATAGCACTATTCCTTTTTTTAATCCCTTTAGTAAGTTTTGCAAATAACGATACAGAACCGAAACAAGAAAAAAGTAAAACCATTAAAAAACAATATTCAGTTGACAGAAATGCAACCGTAAATATTGACAATAAATACGGAAATATAAACATTGTTACCTGGAATAAAAATAGCGTAGAAATTACAGTAGTCATTACTGTAAAAGGAAATGATTTAAGTAGCGTTGAAAAAAAATTAAGAGGAATTAACGTCGATTTTAACGCAACTTCTGATTTCGTTGCTGCCAAAACAAAATTTGATAATTCTTCTAACGGATGGAGTTTTTGGGGAAAATCAAAAAATATAAGTTACAAAGTTAATTATACGGTTAAAATGCCCATTTCTAACAACGTACAATTAAACAACGATTACGGAGATATTTTAATCAATGAAATTAACGGAACAACAGATATTAATTGCGATTACGGAAAGTTGATCATAGGAGATTTAAACAATTCTACAAATGATATCAATATTGATTATTGCAACGGATCAAGCATTAGTTTTCTAAAATCTGGATCAATCAATGCAGATTATTCTAGACTTACTGTTGATAAAACAGACGAAGTAAAAATCAACTCAGATTATTCTAATGTAAATATCGGAACTGCAAATAGCGTAATTTACAATGCAGATTACGGAAGTATCACGGTGGATGATGTAAATGATATTACAGGAAATTCAGATTATGTAAGCATCCGATTAGGAACTGTTTATAAAAACTTAAATATCAAAGCTGATTACGGATCTATTAAAATAAAAGAATTAGCAAGAGGTTTTCACAAAGCTGTAATTTCTAGCGAGTATGCAGGAATCTCTGTCGGAACAAAAACAAACAACACTTTTAGTTTTGAAATGAACTTACAGTATTCTAGTTTTAGATATAATGATGACCATGTAGAAATGTTTAAAAGCATTGAAAAAGGTTCTAAAAAATATTACGAGGGAGTTTACGGAAAAGGGAAATCTAACTCTAGATTAATGATCAAATCGCAATACGGCGGAGTAACTTTAAAAGAACTATAATTTTAAAAAATAAAATCGAACAATCATGAAAAAAATAATCATTACAAGCATCATTTTAACCTTGAGCTTCTCAGTAAATGCTCAAAGTTGGTGGAACACCAAAAAAGTAAGAGGAAATGGAAATGTGACTACAGAAACTAGAAAAACATCTGATTATGACGGTGTAAGCTTTGGCGGAAATTTTGATGTAGAATTGGTCAGAGGAAAAGAAGGAAAAATCACTTTAAAAGGCGAAGAAAACTTATTAAAATATATAGAAGTTGACGTAAAAAGAGGCATCCTAAAAATTCAAGTTCAAAAAGGAGTAAATATTAGAACAACAAGAAAATTGCTTGTTACCGTTCCTTATAAAGACATCGAAAAAGTTTCTTTGAGTGGTTCTGGAAATTTAACAAGTAACGGAACAATTAATGCTGATAAAATCTCTTTCTCTGTTGCAGGTTCTGGTGATATGAGAGTAAATGTAAATGCTAATGAAGTAAAAACAAACATTGCGGGTTCTGGAAATATTAAAGTGGATGGAAAAACAATGGATTTAAGCTGTAGTATTGCGGGCTCTGGAGATATTAATGCCTACGGGTTAAAAGCGACTTCTACTTCTGCAAAAATTGCTGGTTCTGGAAATATTAGAACTTCTGTTTCTAATAAAATATCGGCGAAAGTTGTAGGTTCTGGAAACATTTACTACAAAGGGAATCCTGATAAAATTGAAAGTAAATCTCTTGGTTCTGGAAGTGTGGTTAGCAGAAATTAGTATCTAAATAGAAATATTAAAAAAGCCTCGGAAAATTCCGAGGCTTTTTTTGCTTTACTCTTTTCTATATTGAGAAGAAAGCTCGAATACTTTTTCTAATATTTTTTTGTCTTGTTCTTCAAAAGCTAAACTTCTACGTTTTAAAACAACTTCTGCAACTTCAAAAACTTTTGGCAATTGATAGGTTGTAAATCCAGAAGCGCCACCCCAACTAAAAGACGGAATAAAATTTCTTGGAAATCCGCTTCCATAAATATTGGCAGAAACGCCAACTACAGTTCCTGTATTAAACATCGTGTTGATTCCGCATTTAGAATGATCGCCCATAATTAAACCACAAAATTGCAACCCCGTTTTCGCAAATCGTTCTGTTTCGTAACTCCAAATTTTAACCTCAGCGTAATTGTTTTTTAAATTAGAATTGTTTGTATCTGCGCCAATATTACACCATTCTCCAAGTACAGAATTTCCTAAAAATCCTTCGTGCCCTTTGTTAGTATACCCAAATAAAACCGAATTATTGAGTTCTCCGGCTACTTTACAAAACGGACCTAAAGTTGTTGCTCCGTAAATTTTTGCGCCCATTTTAACCACCGCATTTTCGCACATTGCAAACGGACCACGAATTAAACTTCCTTCTAAAACTTGTGCATCTTTACCAATATAAATGGGTCCTTCAGAGGCATTTAAAGACGAATACAAAACCGCTGCACCTTCTTCAATAAAAATATTTTTCTTGTTTATTACATGAACATCTTTCGGAATTTCTTGCGATGTTCTATCTTCTGTTAGCAACTCAAAATCTAACTGAATTGCTTTCTCATTTAGAGAGAAAATATCCCACGTATTTTTAATTTGTAAAATTTCTTCCTCAAATTCTATTTGCTTGTAGGATGAAAAATCTACTTCTTCTTGCGTATCTGTGGTGTAAAAAGCAATCACATTATCCCCTTTAAAAATAGCTTCATTTTCTGATAGCTTTTTTACTTTTTTTACCAATTTTTTCGTTGGTATGTAAGAAGCATTGATTAAGATATTTTGCTCCATTTCTACCATCGGATATTTTTCTTCTAAATATTCTTCCGTAATTGTCGTTGTGGTCAATCCAAGTTGATTTTCCCATTTTTCTCGAATGGTTAAAATTCCAACTCTAATATCTGCAACTGGTCTTGTATAAGTAAAAGGAAGCAATGCATTTCTAACATCACTATCAAATAAAATATAATTCATTTTTATAATCGCTTTCTACAAATATAAAGGAATGAAACATATACTATAAAAAAAATGCATACATATTCAAAATTACTTTTAACTTCTTTACCTTTATTGGATGAAAAAATCATTTAAACATATTAAAGATTCAGCTGTTAGCATAAATGAATTGATGTTGCCGTCCCATTCAAATTTTAGTGGAAAAATTCATGGAGGTTACATTCTAAGTCTAATGGATCAAATTGCTTTTGCTTGTGCTTCTAAACATGCAGGATGTTATTGTGTAACGGCTTCTGTGAATAAAGTCGATTTTTTAAATCCTGTTGAAGTTGGAGAACTTTTAACTTTAAAAGCATCGATTAATTATACAGGAAAAACTTCTATGGTCATTGGATTACGTGTTGAATCTGAAAATATTATTTCTGGAGAAAAAAAACACTGCAATTCTTCCTATTTTACAATGGTTGCAAAAGATAAAAACGGAAAAGGCGTTCTTATCCCTGGCATTATTTTAACCAATAATGACGAAGTAAGACGCTTTGTAAGAAGTATAGAAATACAAAAAAATGCCAAAAAAGGAAATCTTCTTTTTAATGAAAACACTTTTAAAATAGAAAATTACTTAACCTTACTAGAAAATCACAATACGAAAGTCGTTTTGTAAATAAAACTATTATTTACTCAAATACATTTTACGTCTTGCGTATAAATCGTAAAAATCATCGTCTTTTAAACTATCAATAAATAAGATGCTTTCTCCAGTTGATTTCATTTCTGGACCTAAATTCTTATTTACATTCGGAAATTTATTAAAAGAAAAAACCGGTTGCTTAATTGCATATCCGTCTAACTGCGGATTGAAATTAAAATCAGTAACTTTATTCACTCCCAACATTACTTTTGTTGCATAATTTACATACGGTTCTTTGTATGCTTTTGCAATAAACGGAACCGTTCTAGACGCTCTTGGATTTGCTTCAATAATATACACAACATCATCTTTTATAGCAAACTGAACGTTGATCAAACCAACTGTTTTTAATTCCCTAGCAATGGTATGTGTATGATCTTTAATTTGTTGTAAAACCAAGTCTCCAATATTAAAAACCGGTAAAGTTGCATTAGAATCTCCAGAATGCACTCCACAAGGCTCAATGTGTTCCATGATTCCGATGATATACACATTTCCGTCTGCATCACAAATGGCATCTGCTTCTGCTTCAATTGCGCCGTCTAAATAATGATCTAACAACAATTTGTTTCCTGGCATTCCTCTTAACAAATCAACTACATGTTCTATCAATTCTTCTTTGTTGATGACAATTTTCATTCCTTGTCCGCCCAACACATACGAAGGTCTTACCAAAATCGGAAAATCTAATTGTTCTGCCAAAGCCAAGGCTTGATCTGCTGTTTCTGCAATTCCAAATTCTGGATACGGAATATTGTTTCTCTTCAATAATTCTGAAAAACTCCCTCTATCTTCTGCTAAATCTAAGGCTTCAAAAGAAGTTCCTATGATTTTAATTCCATATTTCGTTAACTTTTCTGCTAACTTTAAAGCTGTTTGCCCTCCAAGTTGCACAATAACTCCTTCGGGTTTTTCGTGTCTAATGATGTCATAAATATGTTCCCAAAAAACAGGTTCGAAATACAATTTATCTGCCGTATCAAAATCTGTAGAAACTGTTTCAGGATTACAGTTAATCATAATAGTTTCGTAACCACATTCTGCGGCTGCTAAAACACCATGAACACAACAATAATCAAACTCAATTCCTTGTCCGATTCTATTGGGTCCAGAACCCAAAACGATAATTTTCTTCTTATCGGTAACAATACTTTCATTTGCAACTACTATTTTTCCGTCCGCAGTTTCAATATCATTTTCAAAAGTTGAATAATAATAAGGTGTTTGTGCTTTAAATTCTGCCGCACAAGTATCAACCAATTTATAAACTCGTTGTACTTTTAATTCTTCTCTTTTGCTATAAACTTGACTTTCTAAACATTTAAGCATGTGCGCAATTTGTCGATCGCCATATCCTTTTTGTTTTGCTTCTAGCAATAAATCACGTTGAATGGTATCAATTGTAAACGTTGAAATTTCTTTTTCTAACAGATACAACTCTTCATATTGCTTTAAATACCACATATCAATTTTTGTGATATCATAAATCTGACTTAACGGAATTCCCATTGCAATGGCGTCGTAAATTGCAAAAACTCTGTCCCAACTTGCATTGGTTAATTTATCTATAATTTGATTGTAATCTCTATATCCTTTTCCGTCTGCGCCTAAACCGTTGCGTTTAATTTCTAAGGATTGAGTTGCTTTGTGCAATGCTTCTTGAAACGAACGTCCAATTCCCATTACTTCTCCAACAGATTTCATTTGTAAACCTAAAGTTCTATCAGAACCTTCAAATTTATCAAAGTTCCAACGTGGAATTTTTACAATTACATAATCTAATGTTGGCTCAAATAAAGCAGACGTAGATTTTGTTATTTGATTGTCTAATTCATCCAACGTATAACCAATCGCTAATTTTGTAGCAATCTTTGCAATCGGATATCCAGTTGCTTTACTCGCTAAAGCGGATGAACGAGAAACACGTGGATTAATTTCAATGGCAATAATATCTTCTTTTTCGTCAGGAGAAACTGCAAACTGCACATTACACCCACCTTCAAAATCACCAATAGAACGCATCATTTTAATAGACATGTCGCGCATTTTCTGAAATGTTCTGTCAGAAAGTGTCATTGCTGGCGCAACGGTAATTGAATCTCCAGTATGAATTCCCATCGGATCCATATTTTCGATAGAACAAATAATGACTACGTTGTCATTTCTATCGCGTAACAATTCCAATTCGTATTCTTTCCAACCCATCATGGCTTTGTCAATCATCACTTCATGAATTGGTGATGCTTCTAAACCTCTACTTAATAATTCATCAAAATCTTTTGGATCGTATACTATGGAAGCTCCTGCTCCACCTAATGTATATGACGATCTTATCACTAATGGAAAACCAAACTCTTGTGCAATTTCTTTCCCTTTTAAAAATGATGTTGCTGTTTCTTGTGGCGCCATTGGCACATCAATCTTTAACATCAATTCTCTAAACAATTCTCTATCTTCTGTAATATTTATTGCATCAATATCAACTCCAATTAGTTGTACACCAAAATCTTTCCAAATTCCTTTATCATCTGCTTCAATACATAAATTCAATGCAGTTTGACCACCCATTGTTGGCAAAACAGCATCAATTTGTGGATGCTCTTTTAAAATTTGTATGATTGATTTTGTAGTTAACGGCAACAAATACACATGATCTGCCATTGAAGGATCTGTCATGATTGTTGCTGGATTCGAATTAATTAAAATTGTTTCAATTCCGTCTTCTCTTAAAGATCTTAAAGACTGTGAACCAGAATAGTCAAATTCACATGCCTGACCAATAACAATTGGTCCTGATCCGATAATTAAAATAGATTTTAGGTCTTGTTTTTTTGGCATTTTAGTGTGTATTGTAATGTATTGGTAAAAGTAAAAATTGATTGGGTATAAAAAAAGGTGTTACTAAAAATAGTAACACCTTAATTATTAACAATTGTTAATCATTATTTCTTATGTCTTGTTTCTGTAGAAACAGATAATTTCTTTCTTCCTTTTGCTCTTCTTCTAGCTAAAACCTTACGACCATTAGCAGAAGCCATTCTATCTCTGAAACCGTGTTTGTTTCTTCTCTTTCTATTTGATGGTTGGTACGTTCTTTTCGGCATTACTTGTATTTTTAAATATCGTCTTTATTCTGTTTTGCTTTTTGTGAATTTTCGTCTGCTAAAAGCGTGTGCAAATATACAACTACTTTTGTTTTTGACAAATACAATTTTAAAAAAAAATAAATTATTTTTTAGAAGCCCAATTTTACAAATTTTATTGCACTTTTTATTGCTTTTTAATTTGTCAAAACTTCTAGAGTTAGTACTTTTGTCCAAACCTAATCACCATGAAAAATACCAAATACGTTTTTGTAACTGGAGGCGTAACATCATCACTAGGAAAAGGAATTATTGCTGCTTCTTTAGCGAAACTCTTACAAGAAAGAGGTTATTCTGTAACTATTCAAAAATTAGATCCTTACATTAATATAGACCCAGGAACCTTAAATCCGTACGAACATGGTGAATGTTATGTTACAGATGATGGCGCAGAAACCGATTTAGATTTAGGGCATTATGAGCGTTTTTTAAACATCCCAACTTCTCAAGCAAACAACGTTACAACGGGTAAAATTTATCAATCTGTAATAAATAAAGAACGAAAAGGTGAGTTTTTAGGTAAAACGGTTCAGGTAATTCCGCATATTACCGATGAAATTAAACACAGAATTCAGATTTTAGGCGAAACGGGCGATTATGATATCGTCATTACAGAAATTGGTGGAACGGTTGGTGATATTGAATCGTTGCCTTATGTAGAATCTGTTCGTCAAATGTTGTGGGAAAAAGGAAGAGAAAATGTGATTGTGATTCATTTAACATTGGTTCCTTATTTGGCTGCTGCCGGTGAATTAAAAACAAAACCTACACAACACTCTGTAAAAATGTTGATGCAAAGTGGAGTAAGTCCAGACATATTAGTATGTAGAACAGAGCATGAAATCTCTGACGACATCAAACGGAAACTAGCCTTATTTTGCAATGTAAAACAAGAAGACGTAATACAATCTATTGATGCAGAAACCATTTACGACGTTCCCAATTTAATGTTTGAAGAAGGTTTGGATCAAGTTGTATTAAGCAAACTAAAATTATCTTCAGAAAAACAACCACAATTACTTGAGTGGAATAATTTTATCAGAAAACATAAAAACCCAACTTCTACCGTAGAAATTGGTTTGATTGGTAAATACATAGAATTGCACGATTCTTACAAATCAATTACAGAAGCATTTATCCACGCAGGATCTACAAACGAAACAAAAGTAAAAGTGCGTTGGATTCATTCTGAGAGTTTAACTCCAAAAAATGTAGAGAAAAAACTAGAAGGTTTAAACGGAATTTTAGTGGCGCCTGGTTTTGGTGATCGTGGAATTGAAGGAAAAATTAAAGCGGTAAAATATGCAAGAGAACAAAACATTCCGTTTTTCGGAATTTGTTTAGGAATGCAAATGGCAGTAATCGAATTTTCTAGAAACATCTTACATTTAGAAAATGCAAGTTCTACAGAAATGAACAAAAGCACAAAACATCCTGTGATTAACTTAATGGAAAGTCAAAAAAACGTAACAGAAAAAGGTGGAACCATGCGTTTGGGTGCTTGGGATTGTGAACTTAAAAAAGACTCTAAAGTTTTTGACGCGTACAAATCAGAATTGATTAGCGAACGTCACAGACATCGGTACGAATTTAATAATAAGTATTTAAAAAAGATTGAAGCTGCCGGAATGAAAGCAACTGGAATCAACCCAAAAACTGGATTGGTAGAAATTATTGAAATCCCAAATCATCCGTGGTTTGTTGGTGTACAATATCATCCAGAATATAAAAGTACCGTGTTAAATCCACATCCTTTATTTGTGAGTTTTGTAAAAGCAGCTTTACAGCATTCGAAATAAATTATCAATTATGTCTGTTCGAGCTGTCATATCGAGCGGAGTCGAGATGCGAGAACTCTTTTATAGTTTAAAGACCTCTCGACAAACGGAGTTTGCTACTTTCAATCAAAATATATTTTGATTTCAGTAATGCTCGAGGTGACACTGAAGAATCAAAAATACGTTTAGTTCAAAAATGGAATAGCATTTGAACTATCATCAGTATCAAAAATAATAACAGCAAAACCTACTAAAAACAATACAGTTTTGCTACATTTGTCGCGCTTATCTTCAAATTCTGAAGACAAAATGACAAGTTGACACTTAAGAACAATCAATGGAACAGAAAAAATTTGACGCAAATTCGTTTATCGGATTATTATTATTAGGAGCAATTATGCTTTGGTTTATGTACTCTAGCCAACAAGAAGTTATTCCTACCGACGACACCACAGAAACTAGTGTAGATTCTACAAAAACTACAACTTCACCAACTCTTACAAACAATACCACGCCACTTGTTGCCAGCGATTCTTTAAAAAATGCTGCATTACAAAATCAATTGGGTGCCTTTTCTTACGGAGCACAAACTGCTACAGAAGGAACAACCGTTTTAGAAAACAAACTTTTAAAATTAACCATTGATAATAAAGGTGGACAAATAATTGAAGCACTTGTAAAGACCTATAAAAGATACGATTCTTTGCCGTTGTATTTGATAAAAGACAACAATGCGTCTTTCAATATCAATTTTGGAACTACAGACAACCGTATTTTAAACACCAAAGATTTGTTGTTTATTCCAACAATTTCTAAAAACGGAAAGAACCAAGTGCTTTCTATGAAATTGAAAGTTTCTGAAACACAATATTTAGAGTACAGATACGAAATGAAACCAAACAATTATATGGTAGATTTCGCTGTGCGTTCTCAAGGTTTAGCAACCGTTATCAATTCTTCGAATACCATTAATTTAGATTGGGATCTAAAAACATATAGAAACGAGAAAAGTATTAAAACTGAGAATATGTATTCTGAGTTAAAATTCTTTACAGACGAAGCTGATTATCTTTCTGCTGCAAGTAGTAATGATAATGAAGTGGTTGATAATGTGCAATGGGTTGGGTTTAAACAACACTTTTTTACCTCTATTTTATTGTCAGACAAACCGTTTAACAAAACTTCTTTAACTTCTATCAACTTGGTAAAAGACGAAGAAATTGATACCGTTTTCACAAAACATTACCAATTAAACACTCCGTTAGCATTAAATAACGGCGAGTTAAATTACAATATGAACTGGTACTACGGACCAGCAGATTATAAATTACTAACAAAGTACAAAGGAAAAAACCTGGGAGAAATTGTTGATTTAGGTTGGGGAATTTTCGGAGCCATTAACAGAGCTATTTTCATTCCTATCTTTGGATGGCTAAGCGGGTTAATGTCTAACTACGGATTGATTATTATTTTAATGACCATTGTAGTTCGTATTTTAATGTCGCCTTTGGTATACAAATCGTACGTTTCTAGTGCAAAAATGAAAGTAATTCGTCCAGAATTAACTGCCATCAACGAACGTTTACCAGGAAAAGAAAATGCAATGAAACGTCAACAAGAAACCATGGCAGTTCAGCGAAAAGCTGGAGTTAGCATGATGTCTGGTTGTATACCAGCATTGTTACAAATGCCCATTTTCTTTGCATTATTTAGGTTTTTCCCATCAAATATTGAATTAAGACAAAAAGGATTTTTATGGGCATCAGATTTATCATCGTATGATTCTGTTATCGAATTGCCTTTTCACATTCCATTATACGGAAGTCATATTAGTTTATTTCCAATTTTAGCATCGATTGCCATTTTCTTTTATATGAAAATGAATCAAAGTCAGCAAGCAAACATGCAAGCGCCAGCGCAAGAAGGAATGCCAGACATGCAAAAGATGATGAAGTACATGATTTACCTCTCTCCTATTATGATGTTGTTTTTCTTTAACAACTACGCAAGTAGTTTAAGTTTGTATTACTTTGTTTCTAACTTACTAACCATTATTATTATGTTGGTTATTAAAAACTATGTAATTGATGAAGCAAAGATTCATGCACAAATAGAAGAAAACAAAAAACGTCCTGAAAAGAAAAAAGGAAAGTTTAGACAGCGTTTAGACAACGCCATGAAACAAGCGCAAGAACAACAAACACAACAAAAAAAAGGTAAAAAATAGACATATTTAGTGTCATTCCTGCGTAGGCAGGAATCTAATATTAAAAAAACCAAAACGTAATCGTTTTGGTTTTTTTTGTTTTTTACTTGTCATTCCGACCGCAGCGGAGGAATCTCAAAAACGGTAGTTTTATCTCATGAGATTTCTCGTCGCTCATGCTTCGCTCTGTCGAAATGACAAGACGAATGTCATAAAAAACAAACTTCTTTTTTTGTTGATAAACAGGTAGTTTTACTTATTGATGGTTTCTCTAAAAATAGCTAACTTGCTAATTGTGAATAATCTGTTCTAAACTAAAATGAGTAAAAAAGCATCAACTATAGAAGAACAAATAAATCTTCTTAAAAAAAGAGGAATGATTTTCGACTGTGGAGAAGAGAAGGCTAAAGAAATATTATTAGATATAGGCTATTATAGGCTTGGTTTTTATTGGTTTCCTTTCGAAATTGATAAAGGTCATAATTTTCAAAAAGACACTCTATTTTCGAATGTAATTAGCCTTTACTATTTGGATGTAGATTTAAGAAATATTTTATTAAAGTATTTAAAGCGTATAGAAGTTAATTTTAGGACTAAAATTATTTATTACATATCTAATAAGCATAATGATGACCCTATTTGGTATTCTAATCCTAAAATAATGGCTTCTTGGTTTATAAAAAGCTTAGACACAAAACTATATACAAATAAATTTAAAGAAGATAATAAACAAATAAAACTTCATCATGTTAAATATAGAAATGACATATATGCACCTACTTGGAAAACTTTTGAGTTTTTAACATTTGGAGCAATTGTAACAATTTTTAATGCACTAAAAGATGAGGAAGTTAAAAAAAATATTTCAAAGCTTTATGGATTAAACAACCTTAATACGTTCAAAAATTTTATTCACACAATAAAATTTACTAGAAATATATGTGCTCACGCTGGAGTTTTATTTGATTTAAATTTTCCTCAAGGTATCTACAAAATTCCTAGAATAAGATTTAACAACAACAATAATCAATCTCTAGATGCTGGAATAAAAACAATCTCATATATCTTAAAAAATATCTCTGAAGAACGTAATGATGATATGAATAATGAAATAAATATATTATTTAAAGAATATGAAAACAATGAAATTATTAAACTAATAATTACAGATAAAATTGGTTATAATATGTAAATGTTGTATATTTGCACTATAAAGTGCCTAGCTATTCATTACGCTTTAGTGTTGCACTATAAAAAATTATACAGAACCTAGACATTATGCTCTAGGTTTTTTTATTTAATACTAAAGTATACTTATATATTTAGAAAAAATAAATTTGGTAATTTATTGCTAATCTAATGCTTACGAAAATAATTACTATTATTTTTCTACGCTTTCTTCGTTTTAAAACGTCCATAAAACAGAATATACCCATAACACACAATCGTTAAAATAAACGCTGTTTTAAAGCCAAAACCATCAATTAAATTTCCAAAGAAAAACGGAATAATTGCGCCACCAACAATTGCCATACACAACAAACCAGAAGCTTGTGCTTTTAAATCGCCCAAACCTTCTAAACTCAATGTAAAAATGGTTGGAAACATAATTGAGTTGAACAATCCAACCGCTAAAATAGACCACATAGATAGTAAACCAGTGGTGCTCATAGAAATTACAATCATGCTAATTGCCAACAAGGCAAAAATGCTCAACACTTTTCCTGCTGCCATAATTTTGGTTAAATACGCGCCAACAAAACGACCAATCATGGCACCTCCCCAATAAAATATGACAAAAATCCCTAATAACGATTTTGGATCTTTTCCAGAAAATGTTTGGTTAAATGTATTGGCAATGGTATTTGCAATGTTCATCATGGTTTCGTTTTCTGCAACAATTGGTGCCAATCCAGCATCGTAAAAATAATTTACTAAAAAACTACCAATGGCAACTTCTGCGCCAACGTACACAAAGATTCCCAATGCGCCCATCAACATGATTTTATTTTTTAGCAATTTAAAATAACCGCCTTTCGGACTTTCTTCTATCAGTTTTGGCAATTTAGTAAATAGAAAAATCACTGCTAACAATAAAATAAAACCAGCAATTAGTAAAAATGGCGTTTGCACCGTTGCTGCTTCCGAAATATAATATGCACTTTTTTGAGTTTCGTTTAACAACCCAATTTCTTCGGATGATTTTACAGAATCGCTCAGTAAAAATAAGGCGCCAACAACAGGCGCAATGGTGGTTCCTAATGAATTAAATGCTTGCGATAAATTCAATCTACTACTCGCTCCTTCTTCACTTCCTAACAACGCTACAAACGGATTTGCCGCAACTTGTAAAATGGTAATTCCGCCCGCTAACGTAAAATAGCCCACTAAAAAAACAGCAAATAATCTGTGTTCTGCCGCAGGATAAAATAACAAACAACCAATTGCCATGGTTACCAAACCTAACACGATTCCTTTTTTATAGCCAATTTTTGATAAGAGATATCCGGCAGGTAAAGAGAATACAAAAAACGCTACAAAAAAGGCAAATTGCACCAAGACTGTTTTTGCGTACGACATTTCAAAAACATCTTTCAACCTCGGAATTAAAGAATCTACCAACACGGTAATAAATCCCCATAAAAAGAATAAAGAAGTTAAAAATATAAATGCTGATCTGTATGATTTGTTCGTTGATGTATTCATTAATTTTATTCTTTTTGATTATTTCTTTTCAATTTAAAACTCTGCACCTTTGCACCTCTGCAACTTTGCAACTTCTTTACGCTTTTTTAGTGTACGCGTTAGACTCTACATACGTTTGTTTTCCTTCTTGATATTTGCTTATTCCAAATCCGCCATGAATACAATAACAACCATATTCTCCTTGTTTGTTTAGCGCAACATAACCTACTTGAAAATTCTTGTAATTTGGATTGGACTCCACAATTCTTTTTACGCCTTCTTCACACGCTTCTTGCGGCGTTCTTCCTTGGCGCATTAATTCTACAATTAAATAACTTCCTACGGTTTTTAACACCTCTTCTCCCATTCCGGTTGCTGTTGCTCCTCCAACAGTATTGTCTATAAATAATCCTGAACCAATAATTGCAGAATCTCCAACGCGTCCAGCCATTTTATACGCCAATCCGCTTGTGGTACAACCGCCAGAAATATCGCCATTTTTATCAATGGCTAACATGCCAATGGTATCGTGATTTTCTATATTGATAATCGGTTTGTATTCTGATTTTACTTTCCATTTTTCCCAGGCTTTTCTAGAAGATTCTGTTAACAAATTTTCTCTTTTAAATCCTTGAGAAACGGCAAATTGTTCTGCTCCTTTTCCTGCTAACAACACATGCGGTGTTTCTTCCATTACTTTACGAGCCACAGAAATTGGATGTGCAATGTTTTCCATACAAACCACTGCTCCGTAATCGCCTTTTTTATTCATAATACACGCATCTAAGGTTACATTTCCGTCTCTGTCTGGAGTTGCACCATTTCCTACGGTGGTGTTTTTTAAATCGGCTTCTTCAATTCTACAACCCGCTTCAATAGCATCAATCGATGCTCCGCCTTTTTCTAAAACTTCCCAAGCTGCTTTTGTTGCATTATGAAAACGCCAAGTTGCAACTACAATTGGTAAAACTGGTGTTCCAACTGCAGCTGCTTTTTTGTCTTTTTTAGCTTCGGTTTCACAAGAAATAATTGATGGAACAACTGCCAAACCTAATCCTGTTAAGGAAGCTCTTTTTATAAAATTTCTACGTTTCATTTTTATTCTTTTATTTTTTTAAAACTTTTATTTTTACTTAAAGAATACGGAAGGTCTTCTTCTTTACTTCCCCAAGTTTTATTTGGTGTCGGACTCATTTTAAAATTAAATCTTCCACCATTTTGAATCGTTTTATAGGTCAAGTAATTTTTAGAAGTATCAATTCCATTTAAAGTAGTTGATTGTATATAAAAATTATTTTTCGAATTGTTATCTGCATTAATAACAAAAGTATTTCCGTTTTGTAAATGCAACGTTGCTTTTTTAAACAACGGCCCACCAATTATATATTGATCTGTTGCAGGAGTTACAGGATAAAATCCTAAAGCGCTAAAAACATACCAAGCAGAAGTTTGCCCATTATCTTCATCACCACAATAACCATCTGGAGTTGCACTGTATAAATCATCTAAAACGGTTCTAATTTTTTCTTGTGTTTTATAAGGTACGCCAGCGTGATTGTATAAATAAATCATGTGTTGAATTGGCTGATTTCCGTGTGCGTAATTCCCCATATTTACAATTTGCATTTCGCGAATTTCATGAATGGTTCCGCCGTAATAAGAATCGTCAAAATCTGGTGGCATTGTAAAAACACCATCCAATTGTTTTATAAAATTTTTCTTTCCGCCCATTAAATGTATCAATCCGTCAACATCATGAAAAACAGACCACGTATAATGCAAACTATTTCCTTCGGTAAAAGCATCGCCCCATTTTAAAGGGTTAAATGGCGATTGAAAAGTTCCGTCTTTATTTTTACCTCGCATTAAATTGGTTGAAGGATCAAACATATTTTTATAGTTTAAAGATTGATTATAGTATTTATCTGCAATTTCTTTTTTCCCTAATTTATCTGCCATTTGCGCAATGGTAAAATCTGCATACGCATATTCTAAAGTTCTAGCAACGTTTTCATTAACCCCAACATTATAAGGCACATAACCTAAACTATTGTAATATTCTAAACCTTCTCTACCCACTGAACTTGCAGGTCTTCCTTTAGAAACTGTTGCGTTTTTTAAAATCGCTTCAAATAAAATTGTAGCTGTTTTTTTGTTTACGTTTCCTTTTAGAAAAGCATCTACAGCAATTGGTGCAGAATTAGAACCAATCATACAATCTCTGTGTCCAGGACTTGCCCATTCTGGCAACCAACCAGATTCTTTATAAGTATTTGCTAATCCATCCATAATATGACTATTAAGTTCAGGGTACATCATATTAAAAAATGGATAAACCGCTCTAAAAGTGTCCCAAAAACCGTTGTCTGTAAACATATAACCCGGTAAAACTTTTCCGTTATACGGACTGTAATGAACAACTTTATTGTCTTTATCAAACTCATAAAATTTTCTTGGAAACAATAAAACACGGTACAAACAAGAATAAAAAGTTCTAATATTATCAATATTATCATCTTCTACCTGAATTTTATTCAGCTCTTTTTCCCAAGCTTGTTTTGCTTTTTCTTTGGTTTGATCAAAAGAATCTTTACCAATTTCTCTATCTAAATTTAGTTGTGCTTGTTCTGGACTGATAAATGAAGATGCTACTTTTACATGAACAACTTCTCCTTTTTTGGTTTTAAAACCAATAATGGCTCCAACATGTTTTCCTTCGCTATCTAATGTGTTTTCTAACAATTTCCAACCATCTGTCCACGTATGATTAATTTCAAAATCTTTATCAAATTCTGCCACAAAATAATTGTGAAAATTATCTGGAACTCCGCCACTATTATTTCTACTATAACCAATAATTTTACGTTCTTCAGGAATTATTTTAACCATAGAGCCTTTAAAAAAAGCATCGAGCATAATATAAGAAGAGTCCGATTTTGGAAATGTAAATTTAAAATGCGCGGCTCTTTCTGTTGGCGCAACTTCTGCAACCACATCATAATCGGCCAAATACACTTTATAATGATATGGCTTTACAGTTTCTGCTTTGTGCGAAAACCAAGATTGTCTTTCTTCTTCTTTGTATTTTAATTTCCCTGTAACTGCCATAAAAGAAAAAGCTGCATAATCATTAATCCAAGGACTTGGTTGATGCGTTTGCTTAATTCCTCTAATCTTATTTTCATTGTATTTATACGTCCAACCATCGCCCATTTTTGATGTCATTGGAGTCCAAAAATTCATTCCCCAAGGCGTTGCAATTGCAGGATATGTATTTCCGTTTGATAAACTATATTTAGAATCTGTTCCCATTAACGGATTTACATAATCTACCAAAGCAACCTCTGAAGTTGTTTTTGAAATCTTATTTTCATGCTTCTCACAGCTAAATGCCATCAATACTAAAAGCATTAAAATTTTAGTCGTTCCTTTTATTTTCATTATTTATATTTTTGGTTGATTAGACATCGTAAAAACAAATTCGCCTCCATTCATAATTTCTTTATGCAAGATATAATTTCTATTTATTTCTTTTCCGTTGATGGTTAATTTAGAAACGTACACATTTTCTTTGGATTGATTTTTTGTTGAAATCACCAAAGTTTTTCCGTTTTCTAAATTTAAAATAGCCTTTTTTACATTCGGACTTCCCAACGCGTATCTATCTGAACCCGGAATTACAGGATAAAATCCTAGAGAACTAAAAATATACCAAGCACTCATTTGACCAGCGTCATCATTTCCACACAAACCGTCAACTCCAGTTCCGTACATCGTGTCCATAATCATTCTTACTCTTGCTTGTGTTTTATAGGCTTTTCCTGTCCAATTGTATAAATATGGAATGTGATGTCCTGGTTCGTTTCCATGCACATAATTTCCAATAATTCCATCTCTGGTAATGTCTTCGTGTTGGTCAATAAATTTATCATCAATTTCCATGGTAAACAATGAATCTAAATGTTGAGAAAATTTTTCTTTTCCACCCATCATTTTCACCATTTTATCTAATTGATGCGGAACGTACAAGCCGTAATTCCACGCATTTCCTTCAATAAAACCCTGTCCGTGTGTGTCTAAAGGATCAAAGTTTTTTCTAAAAGTTCCGTCAGATAATCTTGGACTCATATATCCGTTCTTTGGATTGAACACATTGTTGTAATATTCTGATCTTTCTAAAAATGTGTTCTCTGTTTTTGTATTATTTACGCTCTTAGCAATTTGAGCAATTGTCCAATCGTCATAGGCATATTCTAAGGTTTTAGAAACGGAAGAATGACTTTTATCATCTGGCACATATTTGTAATCCAAATAATCTCCAATTCCGTCAAAATAACGAACATTTGCTGTTGCAACTGCTGCTTTTAAAGCGCGGTTTTTATCAAAATCTCCTACCTTTTTTACTATTGCATCTGCAATTACAGAAGTGGCATGATAGCCAATCATACACCAATTTTCGTTGGCATAATGACTCCAAATTGGCAACATATGATGCACACTTTGTTCTTGATGCGCCAACATCGATTTTATCATGTCATTATTTCGTTCTTGCTGAATAATATTAAACAACGGATGCAAAGCTCTATACGTGTCCCAAAGTGAAAAAATCGTGTAATTTGTAAACCCTTTTGATTCGTGAATATTTTGATCTAAACCTCTATATTTTCCGTCTACATCTTCATATAAAATCGGACTTAACATGGTGTGGTATAAAGCTGTGTAAAATGTTTCTTTTTGAGATTCTTCGATTGTTTCTACCTCAATTTTAGACAACTCATCATTCCATTTTTGTTGCGTTTCGGCTTTGGTTTTATTAAAATCCCAATGCGGAATCTCCGCTTCTAAGTTTTTCATTGCACCAGCAGAACTTACTGAAGATAATGCAAATTTCATCTTAATCTTTTCGCCTTCTTTGGTGTCAAAATTAAAATACGCTCTGATGTCTTTTCCAGCCATTTCTGGAAAGTTTTTCTCTTCATTAAATCGACCATAAAAACCATTGTAGGTTATTTTATCATACTTTTTATGTCCGTAGCTTTTAAAAGGTTTTGAAAACTTGATGGCAAAAAATATTTTTTTAGTTCTTGCCCAACCTTTGGTTTGTCTGTAACCCGTAACGGTAGAATCGTTTTCTACTCGTAAAAAAGTCCATACATTTTTGTTATCATGCTGATACACATTGTACACCAAGTCTAATAAAATATGTGATTCTGATGATTTCGGAAATGTATATTGATGAAATCCTACACGTTCTGTCGTTGTTAATTCTGCTTTTATCTTGTAATCTTCTAAATCAACTTTATAATACCCTGCCTGTGCTGTTTCATTTTTGTGAGAGAATTTTGAGTAAAATCCTTTGGTTCCTTCTTTGGTTTCAATCGGATCTAAGACTAACTTTCCTGTGGTTGGCATTACTAAAAAATCTCCTAAATCTGAATGTCCTGTCCCGCTAAAATTTGTGTGTGCAAAACCAATAATTGTAGCATCTTTATATTGATAACCAGCACAATATTCGTAGGTTTTCGGATTGTATTTTCCGTCTATAAACATCACTTCAAAATTTGTTTGCGGACTTAGTTGCACCATTCCAAAAGGGGCAGTTGCTCCAGGATATACATGTCCCATTTTACTGGTTCCAATCATTGGATTTACATATTTCACAAAATCTTTTGAAGCTTTTTTTTCTGAATCTAATTCAGAAGTACAGCTTGCAAATGAAATTACCAAAGCTGCTAATAGTACTTTTTTAATCATTATCTATTATTAAAGATTGCTGCTTACGCAGGAATAATTTTTTACTTAATTTCGATTTCATCTGCAAACAACCAACTTCTACCATTGTGTTTGTACCCCAAATGCCATGTTGGTAAAACGCCTAGTTTTTTTGCAACTACTTTTACATATCTCACTTTTTTATTTTTAAAATTAAATTGTATTTTTCTAACAGAAGCTTTTCCGTTAGGTTTTGTAGCATCAATTATTTTAGAGGCAGTTTTTGTAAATGTTTTATTATTAGTACTGACATACATTTCTACTTTAGTAGGTAAAAAAATCCAGCTCTGTTGATCTTCTAAAAATCCAATAGTTGTTGATGATATTTCTTTTAATTTTCCTAAATCTACCGTTGCAATTACATCTGAATCAGCATAACCTTGCCAAGTTCCGGTTCTAAAATCTTCTGCTCCGATAATTCCATCAATCAACGCATTTTTTCCACCACCATTGTATTGATTTGCATACTTGGTTTTTAATGTAATGGTAACATTTGGATCTATTTTAAAAAACTCAGTGGTAATCGTTGCGCTTTTTTGACCCTCTTTTTCTGCGTATACTTTTAAGTTTGTTTTTTCTGAAATGGTAAATGGTTTTTCGTATTTCATAAATTCATCTCCAAAAGAATAATAAATACTTGCATCTTTATTTACAGAGTTTAACGTCACCGTCGTTTTTCCTTTAAAAGCAATATCTCCTGTTTCAATAAATGGCGCAGCTACAATTAAATGTTCTTTGATTTCTGTAACAGGTATGTATGCATCTTCTGTTCCCCATGTTGATGGTTTGTCTGTCATTACAAATCGCAAACTTCCACCAGCAACAATGTCTTTGTGTTT
The DNA here is from genome assembly GCF_030444335.1 of Polaribacter huanghezhanensis. Classification (NCBI taxonomy): domain Bacteria; kingdom Pseudomonadati; phylum Bacteroidota; class Flavobacteriia; order Flavobacteriales; family Flavobacteriaceae; genus Polaribacter; species Polaribacter huanghezhanensis. The sequence continues at coordinate 2,553,346 of NZ_CP128595.1, forward strand.
TAAAAAGGTGTACGGATAATTTTCACCGTTCAACTCAACCGATTTAATGTATTTGTTTGTTGTAGAAATGGAGTCAGCAACAATGGTGAATGTTTTTCCGCTTTCTAAGTTGATGCTTGCTTTCGGAAATAATGGTGCTCCAATAATATATTGATTTGACCCAGGCGTTACAGAATAAAATCCCATAGAACTCAGCACAAACCAAGCACTCATTTGTCCGCAATCTTCGTTTCCTGAAATTCCAGCTGGATCGTTTGTATATAATTCAGTTAAAATCTGACGTACTTTTTCTTGTGTTTTATACGGTTTATTGACAAAATTATACAAATACGCCATGTGATGACTTGGTTCATTTCCGTGTGCGTATTGTCCAATTAATCCTGTAATATCAGCTTGATTTCTTCCCGAAGTTTCATTTTTTGCGGTAAATAATTTATCCAATTGCTTTTCTAAATTCTCTTTTCCGCCTAGCAAATTGATAAACCCAGAAACATCTTGTGGTACATAAAAACTGTATTGCCAAGAATTGGCTTCTGTATAATTAAAATTTACCTCAAAAGGATCAAAAGGTGAAAACCACGTATTTCTAAAACGTCCACGCATAAAATGTGTTGAAGGATCGAATACGTTTTTATAATATTGCGCTCTTTCTGTGTAGGTTTTATAATCATCCTCTTTTCCTAAGGCTTTTGCCATCTCTGCAATGGTCCAATCATCATAGGCATATTCTAAAGTTTTAGAAACCGATTCTGATTCTTTTTCAACGGGAATAAATCCATGTTTTTTATACGAATCCAATCCTAATTTATCTCTTGTCGCCGAATGTTTCATCGCTTCAAAAGCTTTGTTTACATCGTAATTTCTGATTCCTTTTAAATAGGCATCAGCAATTACAGGAACCGCGTGATAACCAATCATACAACCTGTATAACTTGCAGATAAATCCCAAATTGGCATGATTCCACCTTCATCGTATTTTGCTAAAAATGTATTGATAAAATCGTTGGTTCTGTTTTGTTCTATAATGGTATATAATGGATGCGCAGCTCTAAACGTATCCCAAAGTGAGAATACCGTGTAATAATCAAACTCTTTTGTTTTATGGATTTTCATATCCATTCCACGATAACGGCCATCAATATCTTGGTACAAATTTGGCGCAATCATGGTGTGATATAATGCCGTATAGAAATTGGTTTTGTAATCAATATTATCAGATTCTATAACTATTTTTTCTAATTGTTGTTCCCAAACACCTTGCGTTTCTTTTTTGATTTCTTCAAAGGTTTTACTACCAATTTCTAATTGCCAATTATGAATTGCTCCTTCTTCATCAACGGGCGAAATTCCGATGGTAACATTTATTTCATTTCCAGTAGCATTGTCAAATTCAAAAGCAGCTTTTACTTTTTTTCCTGCTGTTCTATCATTTAAAAAAGTAACTTTTGTAAACGGTTTAGAAAACAACATGTCAAAAAATAATCGTTGATCTGTAGCCCAAGCTTTAGAAAAACGATATCCAGAAACTGCTGTTTTAGAATTGATGGTTAGTTTAGAGTCTAACACTTCGTCTCGATGTTCTAAATCTAAAATAATAACTTGTTTTGAACCTTCTGCAAATTGATATTTATGAATTCCGCTTCGTTCTTTCACTGTCAATTCAACCTCAATATTGGTGTCGTCTAAATATACTTTATAATACCCTGGTTCTGCAATTTCGTTGTCATGAGAAAATTTAGATTTATAGCCTTCTTTTCCGTCTGCGCCATTATTAAAAACCACTTTATTTGTGGGCATTAATAAAATATCTCCATAATCAGAAACTCCTGTTCCACTTAAATGTGTGTGTGAAAATCCAAATATTTCAGAATCAGAATAATGATACCCTGAACATCCATCCCAACCATCTAATCGTGTATCTGGACTCAATTGCATCATTCCAAACGGACTTGTAGCACCAGGATATGTGTGTCCGTGACCTCCCGTTCCGATAAACGGATTTACATAAGAAATTAATTGTTGGTCTTTTTGTGCTGGAGAAATTAATGGTTTCGGTTTACAAGAATTTAAGAAGATTGAAAGTAAAACTAAAAGAAGAAAATATTTTTTCATTCCGTATTTGGATTTATTTATTTGACTAAATTAGCAAGATAACAATAATCAACCTATTTATTTATGTGGAATTTTAAACGCATCAAGTTTTTTTTTATCTGCTCATGCATCGTTTTATTTTTTAATTCTTGTACAGACGAGAAGCAACTAGCTGTAATTCCAGCAATTATTCCTGTTCCGTCTTCTCAACAAATTAATGATGGTATTTTTGAAATGAGCAATTCAACTGGTATTTTTTCTGACGATGAATTTAAGCAAGTTGCCGATTTTTTAAAATCTTATATTGAATATGGAAGTGATATCAAATTAAAATCGGAAGCGTCTAAAAATGTCATCAGCTTTAAGAAAGATACTTCTATTACAAACGAAGAAGGATATCATTTAAAAATAGCATCAAACGAAATTACCATTGCAGCCAGTTCTGCAAAAGGAGCATTTTATGCTATACAAACTTTACGTCAATTATTGCCAGCTTCTTTTGAGAATGGAGCATACAAAGAATCTACTGTTTCTATTCAAAATTTAGAAATTACTGATGCGCCACAATTTAAATATCGTGGAATGCATTTAGATGTTGGGCGTCATTTTTTTCCGGTTGATTTTATTAAAAAGTACATCGATTTGATGAGCATGCTAAAAATGAATACGTTTCATTGGCATTTAACAGAAGATCAAGGTTGGAGAATCGAAATTAAAAAATATCCAAAATTACAAGAAGTTGCTGCCTACAGAAATGAAACGTTGATTGGTCATTATTCTGATCAACCTCACAAATTTGACGGAAAAAGATACGGCGGATTTTACACGCAAGAACAAATAAAAGAGGTTGTAAAATATGCATCAGAAAGACAAGTAACCATCATTCCAGAAATAGAAATGCCCGGTCATGCACAAGCGGCAATTGCTGCATATCTAGAATTAGGTTGCACAGGAAAACCAATTGACGTTGCGACAAAATGGGGCGTTTTTGAAGATATTTATTGTCCGAAAGAAGCAACTTTTAAATTTTTAGAAGATGTAATTGATGAAGTGGTTGCATTGTTTCCTGGAAAATACATTCATATTGGTGGCGATGAAGCTCCGAAAACGAGATGGAAAAACTGTGCGCATTGTCAAGCTTTAATTAAAAAAGAAGGTTTAAAAGACGAACACGGTTTGCAAAGTTATTTCATCACAAGAATGGAAAAATACATCAACTCTAAAGGAAAACAAATTATTGGTTGGGACGAAATTTTAGAAGGCGGATTGGCACCAAATGCAACCGTAATGTCTTGGCGAGGAATGAAAGGTGCAGTTACTGCTGCACAACAACATCATGATGTAATTTTAACGCCGGGTGCTTATTGTTATTTTGATCATTATCAATCTACAAAAGAAGACGAACCTTTGGCGATTGGTGGATTTTTACCTTTAGAAAAAGTGTACAGTTTTAATCCGATTCCGAAAGAATTGACCAAAAAAGAAGCAAAATATGTGTTGGGAGCGCAAGGAAATGTGTGGACAGAATACATGAAAGATTCAAAACAAGTAGAATACATGGCTTTCCCAAGAATGGTTGCGTTGAGCGAAGTGGTTTGGTCTGAAAACAAAAATAAAAACTTTGAAAATTTTAAAAATCGTTTAGAGTTTTATCAGCAGAGATTAGATGCTAGAGATGTAAATTATGCCAATCATTTGTATGAAGTTAAGGGGAAATCAGAAATAAAAGAGGGCGTTTTGTTCATGGATTTAAAAACTTCTTCGAATACAAAATCGATTCGGTATACTTTAGACGGCACAGCACCGAACATCAATTCTGCTGTTTATAAAAACTCATTACTCGTTGATAAAAGTGTTACTATTCATGCTGCATCATTTGACTCCAAAAAACAAGTTAGTGGTGTTTTTAAAGAAAGCATAAAAATGCACAAAGCGGTTGGAAAAAAAATAACTTTTGATGTTGCTCCGAGTGAAAAATACAATGCTGGCGGAAATGCTGCATTGATCAACGGAATTAGTGGAAGCGACAAGCGTTATGGAGATAATGAATGGTTAGGTTTTGACGGAAAGGATGTAGAAATTACAATTGATTTAGGAAAAGAAATGGATGTAAATTCAATTGCTACACGTTTTAACAATCAAACCGGAAGTTGGATTTACGCTCCGTCTCAAGTTATTGTGAGCTTTCCAGGCAATGATGAATTTATTCCAATCGAATTAGAACAAAGCAAAGAAAAAATTGTTGATTTAAAATTAGAGACAAAAATAGTCACTCGATATATCAAATTAAAATTGATAAACTATGGTGTAATTCCTGACGGAAAACAAGGTGCTGGACATAAATCGTGGCTATTTATTGATGAAATTATTGTGGAGTAAAAAAACTGTAAAACTATTTTATATTTATTTTTCATGTCTCCTCGAGCGCAGTCGAGAGGTTATTAATCACAATTAGGTCTCGACTGCGCTCGACCTGACAAGAAGATGATAAAATGTTATTAGAAATCTGCGCAAACTCATACCAATCTGCCATCAACGCAGAAAAAGCCGGAGCAAATAGAATCGAATTGTGTGCAGAGTTGGCTGTTGGCGGAATTACACCTTCGTATGGTTTGCTAAAAAAAGTAATGAACGATTTAATAATTCCTGTTCATGTTTTAATTCGCCCAAGAAGTGGCGATTTCACCTATTCTGATGCTGAGTTTCAAATCCTAAAAGAAGACATTTTAATTTGTAAAGAGTTGGGCGTTTTGGGAATTGTTTCTGGTGTTTTACATATTGATAACACCATTGATATTGAAAGAACAAAAGAACTTGTTAGAATTGCTAAACCAATGAATTTTACCTTTCACAGAGCTTTTGATTGGGTTGTAAATCCGATGGATGAAATCAAGAATTTAGAAAAAATTGGAGTCGATCGAATTTTAACTTCTGGACAAAAAACATCTGCTGAAAAAGGGTTAAATAATTTAATAAAATTTCAAAAAGCAACTTCTAAAATTACAATCATGCCTGGTGGCGGAATCAATCAACAGAACATCAAACTGTTTCAAGAAAACGGATTTAAAGAAGTGCATTTATCAGCAACTTCTCAAACTAAAACTATTGAAAACCCTGCAATATCAATGAATAGCAGTACCCATTTTGATGAAACTCAAATTGCAACTTCAGATATTGAACATATAAAAACCTGTTTAGACATCATTTCGAATGAATCGTAAATACCTTCTTTTTCTTTTAGTAATAACAAGCATTTTTAGTTGTAAAAAAATGACTTCAGAATTACCAACTTCCTTCACTATTCATAAAAATTGGGAATTCAAATCCGTTGAAGATACGGATTGGAAATCAGCTTCCGTTCCCGGTAATATTTTTACAGATTTATTGGATCATAAACTCATTCCAGATCCTTTTATAGAAACCAACGAAGAAAAAGTGCAATGGGTTGCTCAGAAAAATTGGGAATACAAAACTGCGTTTACTGTAAATGAAGAAACATTACAAAAAGAAAATATCAATATTTCCTTTGAGGGATTAGATACCTACGCAAAAGTGTATTTAAATAATCAGTTAATTACCACAACTTCAAATGCGTTTAGAACTTATACAATTGATGTAAAAAAACATTTAAAATCTAATAATATATTGAGAATTGTTTTCACGAATACAGCTGCAATTGAAACTGTAAAAGAAAAAAACAATCCGTATCAATTACCGGAAGGAAAACGTATTTATACTCGTAAAGCGCAGTTTCAATATGGTTGGGATTGGGGACCAAAAATGAATACTTCTGGAATTTGGAAAAATGTTTCTATAAAAGCGTGGAACGACATCAAATTTGATGACATTTTTATCAAACAAAAAAGCATCACAGCAAATAATGCACGTTTAGAAATAGAAGTTACCATTGACAGCGATGAAGATAAAAACATTATGGTTGTTACTACGGCGGATAAGCAAATCTATTCGAATCATTTAAAAATTGCCAAAGGAAAACATACCTATTCTGTTCCGTTTGACATTAAAAATCCAAAGTTGTGGTGGACACATAATTTAGGGAAACCACATTTGTATCAATTTGATTTTAAGTTGATTGAAAACAACACAATAAAAGACGAAAAATCAATTAAAAAAGGCATTAGAACAATTAAGTTGATTACGGAAAAAGATTCTATTGGCGAATCTTTTTATTTTGAATTGAACGGAAAACCTGTCTATATGAAAGGTGCCAATTACATTCCGCAAAACAGTTTTAAGAATAAAGTAACTGATAAAAAGTACGACAAACTACTTTCTGACGTAGTAGCTTCTAATATGAATATGTTGCGAGTTTGGGGTGGCGGAATTTACGAAAATGATGTTTTTTACGATTTATGTGATGAAAAAGGAATTTTAATTTGGCAAGATTTTATGTTTGCTTGCGCGATGTATCCTGGCGATAAAGAATTCTTATCAAACGTAAAACAAGAAGCAGAAGATCAAGTAAAAAGATTGAGAAATCATGCATCAATTGCTTTGTGGGCAGGAAACAATGAAAATGCAGAAGGTTGGAATCGTTGGGGTTGGCAAGATGGAAGAACTGAAAAAGAAAAAAAGGAAATTTGGTCTGATTATTTAGCTGTTTTTGATTCGATTTTACCAAAAACTGTCGCGAAATTTAGTGAAACAAATTATTGGGAAAGTTCGCCAAAATTTGGAAGAGGAAATACGAAATACGAATTTGAAGGCGATGTACACGATTGGTGGGTTTGGCACGATGCAAGACCGTTTGAACATTTTCAAAAACAAATTCCGAGGTTTATGAGTGAGTTTGGTTTTCAATCTTTTCCTTCTTATGAAGCGATTAATTACATCAACCAAAAAGAAGAAGTTGATTTAAAAACTGACGGCATCAAATCACATCAAAAACACAGTAGAGGTTTTCAATTGATTGATGAATATATGTTACGTGATTATAATATTCCGACTTCGGATGAAGATTATGTTTATATAAGTCAGTTGTTACAAGCCAAAGGAATTGTCATGGGAATTGAAGCGCACCGAAGAGCAAAACCGTACAATATGGGAACGTTGTTTTGGCAATTAAACGATTGTTGGCCAGCAATTTCTTGGTCGAGCATTGACTATTTTGGAAACTGGAAAGCTTTGCAATACAAAGCAAAAAAGTCTTTTGAAAACGTATTAATTTCTTACGAAGAAAATAAACAGAACATATTAACGTATGTTATAAATGATACTTTTGAAGAATTAAATGGAGAGCTGAAAATGAAAATGATCGATTTTAAAGGCAATGAAATTTGGTCAAATTCTGAAGATATTTCAGTTAAGGAAAATGTAAGTCAGAAAGTAGCTACGGTTCCAAATGGAGGTATTGATAGAAAAAATCAAGTTTTAATTTCAGAGTTTAACGGTAAAAAATCATTGTATTTTTTTAGCAAACCAAAAGAATTGAATTTACCAAAAGGAGAAATTCAGAAAGAAATTACAAAAACTAAAACCGGATTTTCAATCATAATAAAAAGTGCTGTTTTACAAAAAGAGGTGTTTTTATTTACAAAAAATAAAGGTCATTTTTCAGATAATTTCTTTGATGTATTACCAAATGAAGCCATTACAATTGAGTTTGCAACAGAAGCAGCATCTTTGGATGATTTACAGATTAAGAGTTTGAATTCTATTTATTAATCTTTATTCAAAACGAAATGTCATTCCTGTGAATCTGCCTGTCGGCAGACAGGAACAGGAATCTACATGAAGTTTGTTTGGATTCCTGCCTGCGCAGGAATGACAAACCGTTACTTTTTCTTTAAAAACTTCGATTCTAAAAACCCCAAACCATACCCTAAATGTTGTGTAAAGGAAGTACTGATGCTTAAAAAAGCAACCACCAAGTTTTTATTTTGAAATAGAGAATCTAAGAAAAGTATAGCAAAATAAAATCCATAAAACGCGATGAATTGCCAATAGCCAAAAAATGCAGCAATTACACTGACATCAAATCCAATAATAAATAATGAAGGAAACCAATACGTCAATTTTGCAGTTTCTGGATAACGTTTGTTTAAATGTGGTCTTGCAGTTCCAAAAGCAAACGTTTGCTTAAAAAATTGTTGAATGGTGCTTCTTCGTTTGTGATAGACAAATGCTTTTTCTATCAATTGAGTTTCAAATCCATTTTCCCATAAACGAAAGGTCAAATCGATATCTTCTCCAACTTTTAAATCTGCAAAACCTTTGGTCTTATTAAATGCTATCTGCGACAGCCCGAGATTAAAACTTCTTGGTTGAAATTTCCCAACAGCTTTTTTCTTACCTCGAATTCCGCCTGTTGTTAACACAGCAGTCATTGAATAATTAATCGCTTTTTGCAAAGAAGTAAAACTTTGATGCGCAGCATCTGGACCACCAAAAGCATCTGTAAAATTTAGTTCTAATGCTTTTTTAACTTCTGCTAGGTATTGTTTCGGAACGATGACATCAGAATCTAAAATGATAAAATAGTTTCCGTTTGCGTGTTGCATTCCGAAATTACGACTTGCTCCTGCTCCACTATTTTCTTTGAAGAAATATTTTAAATTGAGTTTCGATGTATATTTCTCTACAATTGTTTCACTTTTCACCGTTGAACCATCTTCTACAATCAACACTTCAAAATCATCAGAAAAATCTTGTTGTGTAAGACTCTCCAATAATTCGTCGATTTCATTCGGACGATTGTACACAGGAATTATGATGGAGAGGTTCAGGTTCAAAGTTTCTAAGTTAAGTAGTTTTAAAACGATATTGTAAATGTACAGAAATTTAAAAAGCTGTAGTTAGTGGTTAACGAAATTTAAAAATAATTCTGAAATTTTTCTGCCCTTTTGACTTTACAACTTTACAACTAACTTTAATTAATTCAACAATTCTTTTGCGTGTGTAATTGCAGAATCTGAAATCTCTTTTCCGCTTAACATTTCTGCAATTTCCACAATGCGCTCGTCTTCCGACAATTGCTTTAAATTGGTCGTTGTTACACCAGCAACATCTTCTTTAAACACTTTGTAATGTTGATTTCCTTTTGCTGCAATTTGTGGCAAATGCGTAATGGTAATTACTTGCATTTGGGTTGACATTTGCTGCATGATTTTTGCAATTTTATTCGAAATTTCCCCAGAAACTCCGGTATCAATTTCATCAAAAATAATGGTTGGTAATTGTGTGTTTTCTGATAATATTTTTTTGATTGCCAACATAATTCGAGACAATTCTCCTCCAGACGCCACTTTTTTAAGTTCTCCAAAACTACCGCCTTTATTGGCAGAAAACAAAAAGCTTAGTTTGTCTTTTCCGTTTGACAAAAAAGAATCTGATGTAGATACCTCAATTGAAAAACGCGCTTCTGGCATGCCGAGTTCTGACAATAAATATTCTAGTTCTTTCTTTAAATTCGGGATTATTTTTTTTCTAGCTGATGAAATTAGCATTGCTACTTCGTCTAATTTCGTAGAAACTTCTTGAATTTCTTTTTGCTTTTTATGGATGATTCCTTCTGCGTTCTCTACTTGATCTACTTTTACGGACAAAGCTTCTTGAATTCCTATCAACTCTGGAATCGTATTTACATAATGTTTCTTCTGTAGATTATAAATCAACTGCAATCTGTCATTTAGTTTTTCTAATTCATTCGGATTAGAATCAATCAATTCAGTAGCATCTTCAAGTTCTGCAACAATATCGTCTAATTCAATTTTTACACTGGTAATTCTGTTGGAGATTTCTTCGTATTCTTTAGAAAATGGTGCAATTTTTAGCAATCTATTTTCCAACGTATTTAGTAAGGTCTGAATTCCGATTTCATCCGCAGAAGCAATATGAACCGCTTCCGACAAATTCAATTGAATCTCCTCAACATTGTTTAACTTCTCTAATTTTTCTTCTAATTCTAACTGTTCATCAACTATTAAATTAGCATCATTTAACTCGTTAAGTAAATGTAAATTATAATCGTATTGTTGATTTGCTTCGCGTTGTTGTGTTTCTAATTTTAATAATTCTTTTTGATACACTTTTAATTGCTGTAATCCACGTTGGTAAGAAGCTAATTTTTGTGTGTTCTTCGCCAAAGCATCCAACATATGAAACTGAAAATCAGTATCAGACAATTCTAAGGTTTGATGTTGAGAATGCACATCAATCAATTTTGATTTTAATTCATTTAAAACTGATAAATTTACTGGCGTATCGTTTACAAAAGCACGCGATTTCCCTGAAGGTAAAATTTCTCGTCTAATGATTGTTTGTGCTTCGTAATCTAAATCGACTGAATTAAAAAAGTCTTCTAGATTGTAATTAGAAATTGCCAAATGTGCTTCTACCACACATTTTTTAGAAGTATCTTTTAAGATAGTTGTATCTGCTCTATTTCCCAAAACCAACCCTAAGGCACCTAATAAAATAGATTTTCCTGCGCCAGTTTCTCCAGTAATAATAGACAAACCATCAGTAAAATCAATTGACAACTGATTGATTAAAGCATAATTCTGTATGGAAAGTGATGTTAACAAATTCAACTAATTTTAAGTTTTAAAATTAGTCAATTTTCAGCAGTTATAATTAGTAAACAACGAGATTTTATTCTCTTTTATTCTTTCTAGTAATTGAATTATAAAGTTAACTATATAGTTTCTAGTAAACATTCTATAATTATGAGAATTTAAAACCTATACTCCATTTTTAAAAGTAAATATCTTGGCAGTAACTTATATTCTGTTGTTGAACTTCCAATATCGCTGATTGAAAAATTTCTGAATCTTTCTGTATTGAATAGGTTTTTACCAGTAATTCCTAGAGTTAGTTTACTCTCAATGAGTTTATAACGTACTTCAAAGTCTAAAAAATAATAAGTGTTATTGGTTTGTAAATTCCCAAAGTAGTAACGTTCCGATTGTAATTGTACATCAAACATTTTATTAAAAATAAATGACAAGTCTAAAAAACTCACATTATTTATAAATGAGGTATTTATGGTAGTTTCAATCTCGTTAGTTGTCCATTTCGTACCAATATGGTAATTAAAAATTCCATTAAAACCGGAACGCAGTTCTAAACTATAATTATAGTTGTTCGATTTTACTAGTCTTAAATTAGAATTATTTACAATATTCTTAAACTCACTTTTTGAATAACCTAAATCTACTTTTAAATTTGACGAAATATACTTGAAGTAATAATCTAATTTTGTATTGATGCTTATAAACTCACGGTCTTTAATTAGTATTTTTTCTGATTGAGTAAAGTTTTGCTGTATGATTGTATTTGTTGAAAAGAAGTCGTGATTTTTACTGTATATAATAAAAGTATTTGCAAAAAATCTATCGCTCCAATTACCAAGTTGATAATTAAAAATTGCATTAGACGCAATAAGTTGATTAAAACCGCTTGTCCCTTTTGAGAAGGAACGAAAACCAGTTAAAATATAATCGCTAAAAACATCTAAAATTTTTGCATTTGTAGTGTTGAAAGAGTAGGAAGACGTAATTTTATTTTTATCATTTATTTTTCAATCAAAACCTAAACTTGGATTAATAAAAAACGGATTTTGATTACTACTTACGTTGTTGTTTTCTAAACGATTAAAAAGCTGATGTATATTTAGTTTGCCTATAATACCAAAATCTTTAATTTTTAATCTGTACTTGCTTTTAAGGTACAAATCGTTATTCTTTTATGAATCTACTTTTAACATCTTCATTAGGTATTTCACAATGCCGGTTCCGGCTAAACAAAAGGTGACGTTTTTTTGAAATTACCATATAAAACCAATCACGAATACTTGTAGGTACAATAAGTAGAATAGAAGAAATTGAAAACCAGATTGGGCTTAAGCCCAAAATAACTTTTAATATAGCCGTTGATTTTGTATATATTTTTCCATTTCGTAAAAGAATTATTGTTTCAAAATCATCAATGGGTAGGTTATATTCTTTTAATGTTGCTTGTCCTATTTTAGATTGTAAAGGAGCAAATAGATTTTTTTTACGTGTATCTCTTTTAATTAAAAACAAAACAGTCCGATTGCAAAACTTACAAACTCCATCGAAGAAAATTATGTCTTTATTCATTATAAAAGTATCTGGTGAAATGAAAAGTATAAATAATAAACCGCAGGATATGTCATTGGAATTGTAAATAGAAAGTCATTTAACCCCATTAAAACTGCAGTTGATATGTGAAAAATAAACATGCCTAACAGGGATAGGTAAAAAATCTCTGAAATTGGTACGAAAAATGAAATTGGCACAAAAAGCATAAAGAAAATAGCAGAATAAGAAAATGTTTTTTCTACTATTGGATTTGATTTTAAATATTTTGCAAATGATTTGCTGCCATAAGAATTAGTCATCAAAATATCTCCTAACACATTTCCTTTTCTCCAATGAGTGGAGAACAATTTTGAAAGGCCAGACGTGCTATATGAAATTAGTAATTGAAATCCAATAAAATAAAGTGGTAAAATTTCAACTAAATCATTACTCGCCAAAAATCCAAGACTAAAACTCATAAAAGCTAATAATCTAATTTGGTCTGCTCCGTCTCTACCAATTTTGCGTTTTGCATATGAGTACAAATGCAAAAATGTCAGACATAAAAAAAAGATTTTATATAATAAACTTAAAGGTTGATTATAAAGCAGAAATAATTCAATTAATGATAATATAACTATTGTTATGTGAAAACGATTTCTGATACTCGGTTTATAAAGATTAATAATTTGCGTTTCACTTGTTTCAGATTCGCTAAAATATATCAGCCTATTTAATGAATATTTTATAGAAAAAAGTTCAGAGGAATGAATTAAACTTGATATTAAGAGAATGGACGAACTTAATATGTAGCATAATGAGAGTAAATTATCATCCATGTTAAATAATTTTATGTTTAAATGATCGAAAAACAACACTAGCTTTTCTGTCTTCTGACCTGTCTTGAGTTGCTACAATACTAAATTCTACTTCATCATCAATATTTTGAGATTTAATACTGTCGCTAATTATGTTTAGAATGCCAATATAGTTTGAAGATACTTGAATGAATTTTTTTGAGTCTTGTTCTAAATTTTTGTATTCTTTCAATAAAGCTACACATAAATCTATCAAACCTTTGTTGTAATATTTAAAAGGGTTGAACAAGCATTGATACCAATTTTTATACTGATAAATATCCAATTCTTCAAAATCATTTTTACTCATATCATTGATGGTTAATCGATAAATAATTCTAAAATCATTTGTTAGAGGTAATGGAGCAAAAAAAGAATAATTTGGAATAATCCCATATTTATCCAACTTCCAAATCTTTTTAAGATTGAACTTATTTCTTAACTGAAAAACAATACTAAGCACTGTGAAAGCACTTAGTATTGTGATAGTTATGTAATCAATCATGATTGTGTGCTATTTTAATCCTTTTAATTTATCTCTTAAATTTTCTAGCTCTTTTAATGAGAATGAGGTTTTCATTAATTCTGTATTTTTTAGCACATCAATAACTGGTTTTAGTTCGCTAATATCAGATTGTTTAGCTAAAGCTGCAATCATGGCAGCCGCTTCAGCTCCATCTGCAGCCATTGCTGCTAGTTCAGATGTTGCTGCAGCCTCTGTTGCTGCAGAACCTACAGCAGTAGCTGCATCACCAACTGCAGAACCTGCGGCTTCTGCAGCCTTAGTTATTCCAGTTCCTACAGCAGCGGCTTCGCCAACTGCTGCACCCGCACCCGCTGCAACGGCTCTACCGATAGAAGTTGCTGCCCTTGCGATAGAACCGATAAAGGCTAAATTAGTCTCATTGTTTTCTTTCATGTGCTCAATGATTGATTCCAGAGCTAACAATTCTGATTTTTTTAATTTTGGTTCATTCATAATATTTGATATTTAAGATTAATTGAATACTCTGTTTACGATTTTCCTCTTTCTCTTTATTTTAATGTTTGCTAACTAGTTATAAAAGCTACTTTTTATTTTAAGTCACTCATAGCTGTATGACTCTCATTGAAATGATAATGTAAATCTATAAACAAAAAAAGAACTTGTCAATATCGAAAAAGTTATAAATTATAACTTTTTCGACTCACGGTTTTCCGTGATGGGCTTCTCACGGAAAACCGTGAGTTAAAAAAAACCCCATAAATGGGTATTGTACAACTTTCTTGTTCTTTGTAACTTTGAGAAATAACACTCTCCTAAATAATAATAATAATAATAATAATAATTCACTGCTATGAATAGGGGAAATAAGATTAGAAAAAGAATTAGAATTGCTAGAACAAATAAAGGGTATTCACAATATTATGTAGGACAACAATTACAAATGAGTCAGATTGCATACCATAAATTAGAAAATGGAAAGACTCAATTAAAAGTAAAAACTTTGCTAGACTTAGCTGTTGTTTTAGAAGTTGAAGAAAGTTATTTATTGGGTTGTGATGAATAAAGAGAAAATAGACCGCTCTGCTTTAAGACAAAAGAAAAGAGATTTGTTTTGAACTAAAAAAAGGATAATGAATCTTTGTGAATGCAATTTGTTTAAATCCTATTTTCTTTGATTTCCAAATCTACTCAATTTTGATAGAGAATCAATCGAACTTACAATAATTACTTAATTTTTTGCCACTTATCGTTATTTGTTGTAGAAATTCTTTGCAACAAACTTTTCATTTTAGAAGTATTGTTAGTTCTTGGTCCGTCAGAAAATATGTTTGCAATTTCATCTGCTTTGGCATCGAAGAAAAACCGAATGATATGATTTCCGATTGTTTTATTATACAATTGTTCTAATTGTAAAACCGAGCTTTCAATCGTAGATTTTGCTTTCTTTTTATCTGTAGAAAACTCGTCCATTCCAAGTCTGTGATAGGTGTATAAAATATTTTTAAACCCTGTTAATTTAGCAGAAGTTAAATTATCAATGAGCGTATACCTATTTTGCTTTCCAACTTGATCTGTCCAACCAGCACCTCCGCTTTGTTGCGCCAATAATAATACGTCTTTTGCTTTTTGATAATAAGAATTGCCTCCGTTTAATTTAAATGTATCTGCATCAACACCTAAAATTACATTCACATAAAACACAAGTGTAGAAATTAAATTAGATTCAAAAACAGTT
Source organism: Polaribacter huanghezhanensis (assembly GCF_030444335.1). NCBI lineage: Bacteria > Pseudomonadati > Bacteroidota > Flavobacteriia > Flavobacteriales > Flavobacteriaceae > Polaribacter > Polaribacter huanghezhanensis. Next base: position 2,568,580 of record NZ_CP128595.1, read on the forward strand.
TCATTATAATTAAATGGTTGAAATTCACTGTATTTAAAATTAAAATCTGAATCGTTAATATTTAGGATTGGCGTTGTGTACGAGGTTCCATAAACCGGTCTCACAGCTTGAATCTGAATACTTGCTTCAAAACGATTAGAACTGGGTTGTTTGTTAATTGTGATTGTAAACGCACAGCTTATTCGTTCTTGTGGTTTAAAATTATTATCTGTCCACTTTTTTTGATTGATAAACTCTGTAAGTGACGTTTGTAAGGTGGTAAAAACTTGTTTGTTAGATCCAGAAATTTTATCAGAATTTACAGTTACTAATGCATTTAATTCTTGCGCATTGGTTGTTGTAACTGCTAAAAATAAAATTAATAAAACAACAAGTTTACGCATTCGTTTTTTGTAAAATATGATTCATAATATCGTTAGCAGCTTCAGATTTCAATTTCAATTCAAAAGGTGTTTCGGTTAAATCAGCATCAATAATGGTTACTTTATTTGTACTTTTCGCAAATCCAGCGCCTTTATCTTGCAAAGAATTTAAAACAATCATGTCTAAATTTTTTCGCTGTAATTTTCCTTTTGCGTTTTCAATTTCGTTCGTTGTTTCTAAAGCAAATCCAACTAAAAATTGCTGCTTTTTAATGGCTCCCAAAGAAGCTAAAATATCTTTTGTTGGCGCTAACTGAATCTCTAACGAATTGGCTGTCTTTTTTATTTTCTGAATTGCAACATTTTTCGGTTTATAATCTGCAACTGCGGCAGATAAAATTGCTATTGCTACGCTTGTAAACTCTTTATGAACTGCATCGTACATTTCTTGTGCAGAAGTAACATTTATTCTGTTGATTAACGAATGCTGTACTTGTTGACTTGATGGCCCAGAAATTAAAACAACTTCTGCGCCTAAATTTGCAGCAGCTTTTGCAATTTCAAATCCCATTTTACCGCTAGAATGATTTCCAATAAAACGAACTGGATCGATTGCTTCATACGTTGGCCCTGCGGTAATCAATACTTTTTTTCCTTTTAAAGGAAGTTTAGATAAGATATCTTTTTCTATAAAAGAAATAATGTCTTCTGGTTCTGCCATTCTTCCTTCTCCTACTAAACCACTTGCTAACTCACCACTTGTAGCAGGAATTAAATGATTTCCAAAACCTTGTAATGTTTCTAAAGATTTTTTTGTGGTTGGATGTTGATACATGTCTAAATCCATTGCTGGCGCAAAATAAACTGAACATTTAGCTGACAAATACGTTGCCAATACCAAGTTATCGCAAGTTCCATTTGCCATTTTAGATAAGGTATTTGCTGTTGCTGGCGCAACCAACATCAAATCTGCCCAAAGACCTAAATCTACATGATTATTCCACAATTCATTCTCCTCTTCTTTATCATAAAAGGTAGATAAAACTGGATTTTTAGAAAGTGTGGAAAGTGTAAGTGGAGTGATAAAATCTTTTGACGCAGGTGTCATAACGACCTTTACTTCTGCGCCAGATTTTATAAATAAACGAACCAAACTGGCCGTTTTATAAGCGGCAATACCAGCACTAATTGCTAGTAATACTTTTTTACCGCTTAAAATAGACATTACTCTGTTTCTGGAGTTCTGTGATAAACTTTACCTTGTAACCATTCTTCCACTGCAATTGCAGTAGCTTTTGGTAATTTTTCGTAGAATTTTGAAACTTCTATTTGCTCTTTGTTTTCAAAAACTTCTTCTAAACTATCGTTGTAAGTAGCAAACTCATCTAACTTATCTAACAATTCTGTTTTTAAATCTGCATTAATTTGTGTAGCTCTTTTTGCGATAATATTTATGGCTTCATAAATATTTTGTGTTGGAGCTTCAATAGCATCTTTATTGTACGTAATTGTTGTTACAGGTGCATTGGTTTCTTTATAATCCATTATTAACTTTTTATTAATTGTTTTTGTTCTTTCTCTAAATCGGCTAACATTTTATCAGAATCTTCTAAATATTTAGTTTTAGGAAAATTTCTTTTTAACTTTTCGTATGCTTGCACAGCTTCTTTAAGTCTTTCTTCTTTTCTTCTTGAAGTACTTCTTAACGCTAAATCGTGTGATGCTTTGAGTTTGTAATATAAGGCTTCTTCTTTAAAAGCTGATCCTAAATAATCTTCTAACAAATTATCAAATGCTTGTATAGCTGCTTGATAATTTCTTGTAGGATCATAGTCTGCCGTTGTATAATAAACTTTTGCTATTTCAAAAGCTTTCTTTTGTAATTTATAGTTTATCTCTTGATAATATGTATTTGCTTCTGGCAATCTTTTAGAATCTGGGTACGTATCTATAAATGATTGAAAGGCGTCTAATGCTTTATGAGTATCTCTAGAATCTAAACTAAATACCGGAGATGCAAGTTTATAACTGTATGCAGATAAAAAAGCTGCTTCTTCATTCTTAGAACTTTTTGGGTAATTTTGAGTAAACCTATTAAAATAATAACCTGCTAAATCGTAATTTTTTGTATTAAAATTAGATTGCGCTACCATAAATTGAATTCGCTCCATTTGTGGTTTACCTCTATAAGTAGGTGTTATCTTTTCAAACAAATCTAATGCTTTGTTGTATTTTTTTGCTTCATACATTTTTGTAGCCATCGCATATTGCTGCTCTACGGTACCTTTATTCAATACTTTTTGATACTCGCTACAAGACGCAAAGAGTAATCCTACAAAAGCAAAATATATTAAATTCTTCATTCTAAACATTTGGCAAAATTAGTGATTAATTATGGATTATTAAAACGATTTTAACACAGTAAAATTGTGAGGTGCAATTAACCATAAAAACCCTTAAATGATTCTTATAGTTTTACTAAAAGTTTGTTAATGTTAAACCTGCTGATTCGCGGTGTTTGTTATCAATTGTTTGATATCATTATCAAACAAATAAAAACCACTTTTATCGTCGCCAATTAAGTTTATTTTGTCTAAAATATTTCTTGCCAATGCTTCTTCTTCAATTTGTTCTGAAACATACCATTGTAAAAAGTTATGCGTTGCATAATCTTTTTCTTGTAAAGAAACATCTACCAAATCGTTAATGGTTTTAGAAACCATTACTTCATGATCAAATAATGTTTGAAACATGTCTTTAAAAGATCCAAATTCTGTAGGTGGAGCAGAAAGTTGAGAAACTTTTGCATGTCCGCCACGTTCATTAATAAATTTTATCAACTTTAACATGTGCTGTCTTTCTTCATCAGAATGTGCATACATAAATTTAGAAACGCCTTCGAAACCTAGATTTTCTGCCCAAGAAGCCATTGCTAAATAGACCTGCGACGATTCTGCTTCTACAGTTACTTGATTGTTTAATGCTGTTTCTATTTTACTTGTTAACATGATTATTGTATTAAAAATTCGCTACAAAATTAGCGATTTCTTTTTGGTTTTCGGTCGTAGTTTTGACTAAAGGCAAACGAACTTCGTCTGAAGTAATATTTAACTCTTTTAAAACTGTTTTTATTCCTGCCGGATTGTTTTCTGTAAAGATTAAATTGATGATTTCCATTAGTTTAAAATGAATCCCATAGGCTTCCTTGTTTTTACCTTCTAATCCTAAATTGATCAATGTAGAAAATTCTTTTGGAAATGCTTGACCAATCACAGAAATAACTCCAGAACCTCCTGCTAAAACTGTTGTTAACGCTAAATCATCATCGCCAGAAATAATTAAAAACTCTTTTGGTTTATGTTTAATTAGCTCTAAATATTGTGGAATATTTCCTGCTGCTTCTTTTACTGCAATTACATTTTCAAAATCTTTTGCCAAACGAATAATTGTTGCTGGCTCCATATTTTTAGCCGTTCTACCAGGCACATTGTATAAAATAATTGGTTTCGGACTTGCTAAAGCAATTGCTTTAAAATGTTGATAAAATCCTTCTTGAGTTGGTTTGCTATAATAAGGCGCAACAGATAAAATGGCATCAATTTGTGATACATCTGCAGTTTGCAATTCGTTGATAACGTTTGCTGTATTGTTTCCGCCAATTCCTAAAACCAACGGAACTCTTTTGTTATTAACACCAGCAATTACTTTTATGATTTCTTTTTTTTCATCACTTGTAATTGTTGCACTTTCTCCAGTTGTTCCGTTAATTACAAGATAATCGATTCCGTTATCAATATTAAAAGCAACTAATTTTTTAAGCGCGTCAAAATCTACCTTCTTATCAGAAGTAAATGGTGTAACTAAAGCAACTCCAGTACCAACAAATTTTTGCATTTTTTAAAGTTTTATAAATACGGAGCAAACTTAAAGCTTTGCTAAGAGATTACCGTTAAATAATCGTTATAAAATAGGCCTTAAAACGAAATATAACGAATTTCTATTTTCTTGTTAATTTTAAAACTGATTCTTATATTTTATGAAGTAATTTTAAATATTTTTTGATAACATCTATAAAAATATCAATGTTTTTTGGATTTTCTGAAACTACCAAATCAAATATTTTATCATTTACTTTTGAAAAACCTATCTTAAAAGTTGCGTTTGATTTTAATGCACAATACTCTAAATACAAGTTGTTTGAATCAAAATAACCAATGAGCAAATCAAACGGGTTCTCTAAAAAACTTTCTAAACTGGGGTCTTTTATCTTGCCGTTCCAATCGATATCTTTTTCTGTGAAATATTTATAAGTTATAGGGTCCGATTTTTTAAATGCTCTATAACTATAAATATGAACATTTCTAACAGATTCGATGCTGCTTATTACGTGTTCTGCAATATCAATTTCTTCATACAAGGCATTGTTTGTTAAAATGGCTACAGAATGTATTTCTTTAGCATTAGGCGTTCTCGTTTCTGGAATTAATTTTAATTCCTTTTGAAACTTCTTTAACAAAGTTTGTTTTTTAAATTTTCCGAAAGCCATAAAATTCTATTCTCTAAAATTGTATATTCGTTCCTTACAAATTTAACTAAAAAAACATGCGTACAACATTGAAAAGAATTGCTTTTTTATTTTTTTTTAGCTTTTTGATTTTTTCTTGTAAAAAAGAAAAATATGTAGTTACAAAAATAACCGCAAATACGATTGCTATTGATTCTAGCTTAGCTTCTGATAGTCATATCACAAAAACAATTGCTCCGTTTAAAGACAAAATGATTCAAGAAATAAACACCAAAATATCGTACACTCCAAAAGACATTGTTAGAACAGATGGCGATTTAGAAAGTAGTTTAGGAAATTTAATAGCAGATTTATCTTACGAAAGAGCAAATCCAATTTTTAATAAAGAAACAGGAAAAAATATCGATTTTGCGATGTTTAATTATGGTGGAATCAGGGCGGGGATTCCTGCAGGAAACATCACCAATAAACATGCCTTTGAATTGATGCCTTTTGATAATATGTTTGTTGTAGTTGAGTTAACTGGTGATAAAATGGAAGAACTTATCAACTATTTAATCACAAATAAAACGGCGCACCCGTTATCAAAACAAGTACAATTAACGATTACAAAAAAAGGGTACACGTTTTTTATCCAAGGAAAAAAGTTTGACAAAAAGAAAGATTATTACGTGTTAACAACAGATTATTTACAAACTGGTGGCGATAGTATGAACTTTTTTAAAAATCCAAAAAATATTTATAAAACAGATTATAAAATGCGTGATGCAATTGTAGACTATTTTAAAAGTAAAGACACCATAAAAACTGTTTTAGACCATCGTTTTAAAAGAAAATAAAATGGACAGAAGAAAATTTTTAGTACAAACATCAGCAGCAGTTTCCTTAGCTGCAATTGGCGGATTGACATTGCCTTCTTTTACAACAAAAAAGAAAAAACACATTACCATTTTACATACCAACGATACGCATAGTCATGTTGAGCCTTTTGAAGCAACTCATTACAAATTTGCAAATAAAGGTGGCGTTGCTAAAAGAGCAACATTAATTGATGCTGTTAGAAAAGAAAACCCGAATACATTATTATTAGACGCTGGAGATATTTTCCAAGGAACTCCGTATTTTAATTATTTTGGCGGCGAACTAGAATTCAAGTTAATGAGCATGTTAAAATATGATTTGGCAACCATTGGAAATCATGATTTTGACAATTCTATTGAGGGTTTGTACAAACAATTACCAAATGCTAATTTTAATTTTGTTTCTGCCAATTACGATTTTAAAAATACTGTTTTAGACACGCATGTAAAACCGTATCAAACCTTTAAAAAAGACGGAATTAAAATTGGTATTTTTGGCTTAGGAATAAAACTAGAAGGTTTGGTTAGTCCAAAAATGTATAAAGAAACCAAGTATTATGATCCGATTGAAATTTCTCAAGATATGAGTAGAATTTTAAAGGATGAAGAGCAATGTGATTTAGTAATTTGTTTATCGCATATTGGATATTACAACAAAAGAAATCCAAAAATTGTTTCTGATTTAAACTTGGCAAAAGCTACCAAAAATATCGACTTAATTATTGGCGGACATACACACACTTTTTTACCAAAACCAACCATTGTAAGAAATGCTGACAATCAAAATATGTTGGTCAATCAAGTGGGTTGTTATGGTATTAATGTTGGCCGAATTGATTTTTATTTTGATGAAGAAAAAAACCTTACTACTAAAGGAAAAAGCATCTTAGTGTAAGCGATTTTAAAAAAAAGCGTCTAAACGTGTAAAATCTTTAGATGATGAAAAAAATATTTCCTATTGTATTAAAACTAATTGCTGCATTTATCATGGTGCAAACCTTGTATTTTAAATTTTCTGGCGCCCAAGAAAGTATTGATTTATTCACCAAAATAGCCGGAGAAAATGAAGCAATAATGAGATTTGGAACCGGAACTCTAGAACTAATTGCTTCGATCTTGTTGTTTATCCCTAAAAAAACGTGGCTTGGTGCTTTACTAACTATCGGATTAATGAGTGGCGCAATTGTATCACATTTAACAATTCTTGGAATTGAATTTAACGGTGATGGCGGCGCATTATTTATTAGCGCAGTTATTACCTTTTTATCAGCAGTCATTTTATTGATACTGAACAAAAAAGAAATCCCTTTTATTGGAGAAAAATAAATGTTATGAAATGAAGTTTCTTATTAAGATGAAAAGACGGTTTTTTTTTAATAAAAATCGTCTTTTTTTATGCAGCATTATTTGTCTTTACAATGAGTGCTTTACAAATTAAAAATTGTGCTAAAATATAGGTTATCATAATAGCAACTCCGTAAATTTCATTGGGTTCGTAAAATTTATTTAATGCAATTAAACTATCTGATAAAATAAAAAGAATTGCGCCTATAAATAGCCATAAGTTTTCTGTTGATTTTTCACTTCTATAATTCAACAATGTTACAGCACCAAAAGTAGAAATTGTAATTCCGTACACAACAACAGGAAATAACATTTCGCCTAAATTAGGCTGAACTAAATACATTAAAACCACAAAGAAAACAACAAACGGAAAAGCAGACGAAATCATTTTAACTGTTAAATCGCCAGGCAAAAAACCTGCTGTTACTTTTATATACACAACGTGTGCTAACAAAAAAGCTGAAAGCCCAAACATAAAGAAATTAGCGCCGTTAAACATTAACAACACATCGCCAACAAAACTAAAAAACATTCCTAAAACATACCAAAAAATGGGCTTTTTAACGGATGCCAAATACACCAAAGCTAACAAGGTGAGCAACATTGGTTTTGCAATTGTTTTCATCGGTTCATTTACGGTAATAATTCCCCAAATATCTGCAATTGCTGCAATAAAAAATAGTGTTGTTACAAGAGTGATTTTAAGTTGTTTGGTCATCGTTGATTTTTATAAATTTAATATTTAGACTTTTAAGCAAAGAAAATGTTACAAATTTCTCTACGAAATCATATCAATAAAATCTTGTTCAGAAATAATTGCAACACCCAAATCTTCTGCTTTTGTTTTTTTGCTTGGCCCCATATGATCTCCAGCTACAACAAAATCTGTTTTTTTAGAAATCGACGAACTTACTTTTCCTCCGTTATCTTCAATCGCTTTTTTGAGTTCGTTTCTAGATAATTGATGGAAAACTCCAGAAACTACAAATACTTTTCCGCCTAATGCATCTGTTTGATTTTCTAAACTTTCTGCAGAAACTTCTAATTTAACTCCACATAATTTTAATCGATTTATCAACTGAATATTTCCTAAATCGTTCGAAAAATCGATGATGCTTTGTGCAATTCGATCACCTATTTCATCCACCGCAATTAAAGTTTCAAAATCGGCTGCCATTAAATGATCAATCGATTTAAAATATTTTGCCAACTTTTTTGCAACGGTTTCACCCACAAATCGGATTCCCAAAGCAAACAATACTTTTTCAAACGGAATCTCTTTTGATTTTTCGATTCCTTCAATCATATTTTGAGCCGATTTTTCTGCCATTCTTTCTAACGGAATCACTTGCTCCACTTTTAAATCATACAAATCTGCATAATTTTCTATCAATCCTTCTTTGCGTAACAAATCAACCGTTTCTCCTCCTAAACCATCAATATCCATCGCTTTTCTGCTGATAAAATGCTGAATTCTTCCGGTGATTTGTGGCGCACAACCAAATTCATTCGGACAATAATGTTTTGCATCTCCTTCGGTTCTTACCAATGCGGTATTACATTCTGGGCAATGTGTAGCATATTTTGTTGGCTCAGAGTTTTGCGGACGTTTTGTGAAATCTACCGCAATAATTTTCGGAATTATTTCTCCGCCTTTTTCTACAAAAACAGTATCATTAATTCTAATATCTAACTTTTCAATTTGATCTGCATTGTGTAACGAAGCCCGTTTTACAATAGTTCCTGCTAACTGCACTGGTTCTAAATTTGCAACAGGAGTAATCGCTCCTGTTCGTCCAACTTGATAGGTGATTTCATGTAAAATCGTAGCAACTTGTTCTGCTTTAAACTTGTATGCAATTGCCCAACGTGGTGCTTTTGCCGTGTAACCCAACTCTTCTTGTTGTTCTAAATTATTTACTTTAATAACAACGCCGTCTGTTTCATACGGCAAATCGTGACGCTTTGTATCCCAATGATTTACAAAGTAAAAAACATCATCAATAGTTTTTGCTAATGCAATTGTATTTGGAACTTTAAATCCAACTTTTCTGGCGTTTTCTAAACTCTCAAAATGTGTTTTGTATTTTCGTTCTGAGGTAACAATTTGATACAACAAACAATCTAAAGGTCGTTTTGCAACTTCTGCACTGTCTTGTAATTTTAAACTCCCGCTTGCCGTGTTTCTTGGGTTTTTGTATTCTTCTTCCCCATTTTCTACGCGCTCTTTGTTCATTTTATTGAATCCATCTAACGGCAAAATAATTTCTCCTCGCATTTCAAAATCGGAGACAAAGTCTCCATTTATCACTAAAGGAATCGACTTTATAGTTCTAATATTTGCAGTAACGTCATCTCCCTGAAAACCATCGCCACGCGTAACCGCTTTTACAAACTGTCCGTTTTCAAAAGTCAAGTTGATAGAAGCTCCGTCGTATTTTAATTCACAAGTAAATTCTACATCTTCTGTTCCCAGCACTTTATGAACTCGTTTTTCCCAATCTAATAAATCTTCTTTAGAATACGAATTGTCTAACGAATACATTCGATTTTTATGTGTAACCGTTTCAAAGTTTTTGGTGATTTCTCCGCCAACTCTTTGTGTTGGAGAATTGGCATCAAAAAACTGCGGATTTTCTTTCTCTAACTTTTCTAATTCTTTTAATTTGACGTCAAACTCAAAATCAGAAATCGTTGCATTGTCTAACACGTAATAATTATATGTGTGTAAATTTAACGCTTCGCGAAGTTTTTGTATTCTTTCTTGAATGGTCATATTATCAATAATAAATCTTGTTTTTGGTGCTAAAATTTCGTATCCTTTATATTCATTCAAAAATGATTTAAAAAAATGAAATACGCTATAAAAATACACAAAATTTCTACAGTTGAAGAACTAGAAAATTCTTGGAATCTTAATGATTATAAAGTACTCTTAGAAAGATTCGATTTTCCGAATGCAGAAAGCACTAATATCAATGAATTAAGAGAATTGCTTTTTATGGCAATTACAGATTACGAACCCAATGAAGCTGCTGCAATTGTTTTAGAATACAAACTTTCTAATCATTTAAACGAAGGGCAAATTGAACAGTTATCGCATGAAATGTTATTGGATAAAATTTCTGAAGAATATCCAGAAATTAATTTACACAAAGATCTTTTCAACATCAATCAGTTGTTATACAAAGCATATAATGGCAAGTTTCATAACACAAAAGCTACCGTTGTAGATTTTGAAATTTCTCCTTTACAAAATGCCGATGCAACGATTACCAAAGAAATTGTGCTAAAATGTTTTGCTAAAAACTTAGACAATCATACGGTTGTGTTGCGTTTATTTGGAGATCAAGTAAATGCTGTTGATCCTTTTGAAGAAGCTGATGATGTGATTTGGGAACTTGAGAAAAAAGACACAAATTATAAAATGACAACTTCTGATTATTGGATGAGTAAAGACGAGTTTTTAAATGAAGAATTTGAAGCAGTAATTGATTTTTTCGAGGAAGAATAAAAATTATTCTTTTACGGTTCCAGAAAAGTGATTGATTTTTGAATTAATTGGATTTCCAGAAGAACGTCTAAACGAAGCAACTTGACCTGTGTGCCAAATAGCATCAGCAATTGGCCCGTTGATTAAATTCAAAAATGGAACTGCAATTTTTCCATCTCTCACAACATTAAATTCTGCTACATCAGTGCTTTTAAAAAACCGATTGCTAATTCCTTTAATATTTAATAATGTTTGTGTGCGCATTTCATCAAAAGTCATATTTGATTTTTCTTTGTCTTGAGTTACTTTGGTTTTTGTTAAACTCAGTAACATATTCGATAAATCGTACAAGTGTGTAATGGTTTCTCGCATGTTTCTTCCTTTATCGTTTGGCTTAAAAGCTAAATCTTTTTCTGTTAAACCTTCTGTTGCCCAATAATAACGAAAACCCAAAGCATCTACCATTCTACTTACAACAACGCCTGCTGAATAGTTTTCTGAAGCAGTCGGAATTTCATAATATGGCAATTTTGATTGTGCGTTAACTGTTGTCATCATTAATACAATTAAAAGTAAAGAAAAAAGTAATTTCATATTAAAAAATTTAAAGCTAATTTAAGAAAAAGTTTTAGCTCTCAACAAACTAGACCATCCATTTTTAAACAAAAAAACCGAAGCGTTTAACTTCGGTTTTCAATATCTAAAATACGATCTACTAATAATATGTAAAACGTCTCACTTTTGCAATGTGTTTTGCCAAACGAATTACTTGATGAGAATAGCCGTATTCGTTATCGTACCACACATAAATTACAATGCTATTTCCGTCTGTAATAGTTGCTTTGCTATCAAAAATTGATGGCGCAGAACAGCCAACGATATCAGAAGACACCAATTCATTATCAATAGAATATTTAATTTGTTCAACTAAATCGCCTTCTAAAGCATATTTTTTCATGATTGCATTTACAGATTCTACAGTAACATCTGAGTGTAATTGCAAACTCAAAATAGCTAAAGATCCGTTAGGAACAGGAATACGAATTGCATTTGAAGTCAATTTCCCTGCCAATGCTGGCAATGCTTTTGCAACTGCAGCTCCAGCTCCAGTTTCTGTAATTACCATGTTTAAAGCTGCTGCTCTACCTCTACGATATTTACTGTGCATATTATCAACCAAATTTTGATCGTTTGTGTATGCATGAATGGTTTCTAAATGTCCTTTGCTGATTCCAAAACTATCTTCCAACACTTTTAAAACTGGCGTAATTGCATTTGTTGTACAAGAAGCTGCTGAAAAAATATCAATTTTATCTGGATTGTTTTCTTTGTGATTTACGCCGTGAACAATATTTGGAACTCCTTTTCCTGGCGCAGTTAACAACACTTTGCTTGCTCCTTTTGCAACTAAATGTCTGCTCAATGCTTCTTTATCTCTAAAAGCTCCAGTATTATCAATAATCAAAGCATCCTTAATTCCGTATGCTGTATAATCGATATCTTCTGGCTGATTTGCAGAAATCATATACACTGTTGTTCCGTTTATGATTAACGCACTATTTTCTACATCAACCTGAACGGTTCCTTTAAAATCTCCATGAACAGAATCAATACTTAACAAAGAGGCTCTTTTTTCTAAAACTGTTTGGTCAATTTTACCACGAGTTACCACTGCTCTTAATCGAAGTTGAGAACCTTTTCCCATTTTATTCATTAACTCACGCGCTAATAAACGCCCAATTCTACCAAAACCATACAAAACCACATCTTTTGGCTTTATATTTTCTGATGCAGTTGCTCCTTTTAATTGATTTTTTACAAATGCTAATTTATCGGCACAATCTGTTTCATTTAATTGACATTCGTATGCTAACTTACCAATATCTAATTTAGATGCTGGCAACTCTAATGCTTGAATAGCTTTTGCAATATCTAAAGCATCAAAAATGGTAATTGGTTTTGCTACAAATTCTTTTGCATAGTTTATTAAATTTAAAACTTCGCTCGTTTGCTTGTCTATCAATTGATTTCTAAACAATACCAATTCGATCGATTTATCGTACCATAAATCGTTTACAATATTGATAAATTCTACGGTAGCTCTACGAGTTTTAACTTGAGAAGATACTTGATCTTCATAATTTGTTGTTGTTGACATAGTTGTGTTATAGCTGTTGGTTTTTCAAATTTGGTGCAAAAATACTTATTTCTATCGATTTGATTGCTATTTTTAAAAAATAAAAATCCCGATTTTAAAGTAAAAACGGGATTTTAAATTGGTATCTTTTTTACTTTTATCGAAACCTAATTCGTTCTTTTTCCCCTTTAACATTCATCATATCTATAAAAATTTTATATCTCATATCTTTTCCTATTTCATCTAAAATTGCAACCGCTTTTTCGGCATCTTTTAATGCTGTATCATTTACTTTAAGAAGGATGTAATTTTTTAAACTATTTTCAGAATTATCGTCATTTGTTCTATAGATTCTAACACCGTGTGAAATTCCATATTTTTTCAACTCCTTTTTGGTTAAATTTTTCAATTCCCAATTAAAAGCTTTAGAAATATACATTGGCAACGGTTTACTTAATTTCACTTTTTTAGTGATCAAATCTCCATTACGATCAACAATTACATCAACAAAATCTCCAGGTCTTTTAGCGTTTAATTGTCCTTTTAAATCTGAAAGCTTAGAAATATTAACACGATTGATTTTTTTAATAATATCGCCCACTTTTAAACCTCCTTTTTTTGCGCCACTGTTCTCTGAAAAGCCATCAATTTTCACACCTTCTTCTGTGTATTCTGGATCAAAATTAATTCCTAAAACAGATTGTTGCACTTTTCCAAACTCCATTAAATCTTCAATTACTTTTTTGGCAATATTTGAAGGAACTGCAAAAGAATAGCCAATAAAAGAACCCGTTTTAGAAGTAATTGCCGTGTTAATTCCAACCAATTCTCCACGAGTATTTACCAATGCTCCTCCACTATTTCCTGGATTTACAGCAGCATCGGTTTGAATAAATGAATCTACGTTGGTATTTCCTTTTAAATCTCTTCCTTTTGCACTTACAATTCCTGCTGTTACGGTAGATGTTAAATTATATGGATTTCCTACTGCCAACACCCATTCTCCAATTTTTAAAGCATCAGAATTTGCAAAAGGGATGTAAGGCAGCTTTATATCTGCATTAATTTTTAACAAAGCAATGTCATTTTCGGTATCAGTTCCAATCAATTTTGCTTTGTATTTTTTTTGATTGTTAAGTGTTACCTCTAAGTCAGAAGCGCCATCAATAACATGATTATTGGTTACAATATATCCATCTTCAGAAATAATAACACCGCTTCCTGTTCCAACTTGTTCGTATTTCCTTGCTCCGCTTCCTCTTCCATAAAACAATTCTGCCCAAGGATCTGATTGTGTTTTAATTGCCGTGTTTTTTACGTGCACCACAGCGTGTACTGTTTTTTCTGCAGCTTCTGTAAAGTTAGATGGGGCATTTGTTGCTGATAAATTGGTGTTTGTAAAACTAGTTTTTACAATTTTTGATGAAGGCTCTGTCGTTCGTTCTATAAAAACTTGTGGTTTTTCAATGAACAATTTATACCCACTAAGGGTTAAAATTCCTCCTAAAATTGCAATACTTAATAAACTTGCTGTTTTTTTCATTTTATTATTATTTTTAAGAACTACTCAAAGATACTATTTTAACATTTTACTCAAATCTGTTTTAACTACATTTTAACGATATTTAACCGTGTTTTAACACTCTTTTTTCAGGAGATAAATTGTTATCTTTGTCTCTATGAAAATCACTTTTTATAAATACGAGGGAACAGGAAACGATTTTATCTTAATTGATAATAGAGAAAAATGGTTCCCAAAAAACAACATTACTTTAGTGCATAAATTGTGTGATCGGCATTTTGGAATTGGAGCCGACGGATTAATTTTACTAGAAAATGATGCGGAAACTGATTTTAAAATGACCTATTATAATGCAGACGGAAATAAAAGTACCATGTGCGGAAATGGCGGAAGATGTATAGTGGCTTTTGCTTTTAAATTAGGTGTTATTTCAGAAAAAACCACATTTACAGCAATTGATGGATTGCATCATGCTAACATAGAAAACAAGTTGGTTTCCTTGCAAATGATTGATGTAAATAAAGTTGATGTTTATGATACTTATGCATTTGTAAATACTGGCTCACCACATCATGTTCAGCTTGTTGAAAATTTAGACAATTATGATGTTGTAGTAAATGGAAGAAAAATCAGAAATGAATATGGAGTTGAAGGAAGCAATATTAATTTTGTGCAACAAATCAACGAATCTACTTTTAAAGTTAGAACTTACGAACGCGGCGTAGAAGATGAAACGTTGGCTTGCGGAACTGGAGTTACTGCGGTTGCAATTGCGATGCATAAAATCAACAAAACCCAATCAAACAACATTACATTACCTGTTTTGGGCGGAGAGTTAGAAGTTTCTTTTAATGTAGAAAAGAATCAATACAAAAATGTTTTTCTAAAAGGACCAGCAACTTTTGTGTTTAAAGGAGTTATAAATATTGACCACATAGACGCATAGCTTATCTATTTCTGAAAAATTGATTAAAATTGAATTATGAATATAACTAAACAATTTCTTGATGATTTAACCTATTCTTTTTTAGGTTATTGCATTAATGTTCATAAAGAATTAGGTCCTGGCTTATTAGAAAGTATTTATCATCAATGTTTAATTGAAGAATTAAAATACGAAAAGATTTCTTTTTCATCAGAATTAAATATTCCTGTTTCTTATAGAAACATTAAAGTTGATGCTAATTTAAGAGCAGATTTACTGATTGAAAACTGTTTAGTTGCAGAATTAAAACCTATTTTTAAAGCTCAATTATTAACTTACATGCATTTACTAAAAGCTCCAAAAGGTGTTATCGTTAATTTTAATTGTTTGAATATATTTAAAGAAGGGCAAAAAACTTTTGTAAATAATTTTTTTAATGAATTACCAATAAAATAAGCTATGTCAACTATGTCTCTATGTGGTCAAAAAATTAATCTACGTGCTTTAGAGCCAGAAGATTTACAGTTTTTGTTTGACACAGAAAATGATGAATCTTTTTGGGAAGTAAGTCATACTCAAACTCCGTTTTCTAAATTCTTATTGAAACAATATTTAGAAAATGTGCATTTAGATATTTTTGAAGCCAAACAATTGCGATTGATTATTGAAGAAAAATCAACCAAAAAACAAATTGGAATGATTGACTTGTTTGATTTTAATCCACAACACAAAAGAGCTGGAATTGGGATTTTAATTCACACAAAACACCAACAAAATGGATTTGCTTCTGAAGCGTTAGAATTGCTTATCAATTATTGTTTTACGCATTTAAACTTGCATCAATTGTATGCAAATATTACTTCAGACAATGTAAAAAGTAGTACCCTTTTCACCAAGCATCAATTTAAAAAAATAGGCATCAAAAAAGATTGGATTTTTACGAACAACACATATAAAGACGAAATCTTATATCAAATCATCAATGAATAAAAAGAAACTTATATTATTAATTATTAGTTTACTTCTAATAACTGGCGGTATTTTAATTTACAATACGTATAATAAAATATACGCCGTAAATACAATTAAAGAAGGCTTTGTATTTATCAAAACAAATAGCAGCTTAAAAGATTTAGAAAAGGAAATCGCTCCATTTTTAAAGGATACAGAACATTTTAATTGGGTTGCAAACAAAAAAAAATATACCGAAAAAATAAGAGCTGGTAAGTTTAAAATCCCAAAAGGAATTTCTAATAATGATTTAATCAATCTTTTAAGAAGCGGCAAACAAACACCTGTACAACTTATTTTTAACAATCAACATTCTTTAGAAGGTTTAGCTGGCAGAGTTGCCATTCAGATTGAAGCCGATAGCATTTCAATTTTAAATGCAATGAAAGATGGTCCTTTTCTAAAAGAGCATCAATTTACTTTAAAATCTGCGTTAGGAATGTACGTCCCGAATAGCTACGAATTTTATTGGAACACAACTGCTGAACAATTTAGAGATAGAATGTTAACAGAATACAATCGTTTTTGGGATGGACAAAGAGACTTTCAAGCTAAAAAATTAAATTTAAGTAGAACGAAAGTCATTGCTTTGGCTTCTATCGTTCAAAAAGAAACTGCAAAAATTTCTGAAAGACCCATTGTTGCTGGTTTGTATTTAAACAGAATAAAACGTGGTTGGCCGCTACAAGCAGATCCAACAGTTATTTATGCGCTAAAAGAAAAATACGGAGAAGATTTTATCGTAAAACGAGTATTATTAAAAGATTTAACCATAAATTCTCATTATAACACATACATCAACAAAGGTATTCCGCCAACTTTAATCGCAATGCCAGACATCTCTTCTATTGACGCGGTTTTGTTTTCTAAAAAACACAATTATTATTATATGTGTGCAAGTGTAGATAACATCGGATTTCACGAATTTGCTAATTCTTTAAATCAACATAATAGAAACGCTAGAAAATATCAACGCTGGATGAATCAACAAGGAATTAATAGGTAATTGAATGCTAAAAACAAAAAATAGAATGAAATTATCATTCCAGAGAAATCAGGAATCTATTTTTTATGCACAATTTTCAATTTTAATTATATTTTTATTTACAAGCAATCTTCAAGCACAAACTTCGTCCTTTTACACAAAATCTGACACCTTAAATATTAAAAGAAGAAATGCTGTTATAATTACGGAGTCTACTTTAGCTATCGGAACTTTAATTGGGTTAGATCAACTTTGGTATGCCGATTTTCCTCGCTCAAATTTTCATTTTAATAATGACAATACGGAATGGAAACAAATGGATAAAATGGGGCATTTTATGACTTCTTATGTTGTTGGAAAAACAGGTATGGATGTGTTGGATTGGGTTGGAGTTTCTAAAAAAAATCAATTAATTTATGGAGCAACATTCGGATTTACTTTTTTAACCGCCGTAGAAATTTTAGATGGGTTTTCAAAAAAATGGGGTGCTTCTTGGGGCGATATCATAGCAAACGCAAGCGGAACAGGATTCTTAATCGGACAAGAATTGTTGTGGAATGAGCAACGGATTTCATTAAAATATTCTTTTCATCAAACAGGATTTGCTAAAATCAGACCAAATACTTTAGGAGATAATTTTATTCAACAAGCGCTGAAGGATTACAACGGACAAACCTATTGGCTTTCTGCAAATATTTGGTCTTTTGCCAAAGAAAGTAATTTTCCGAAATGGTTAAATGTAGCTTTTGGTTACGGCGCCGAAGGAATGTTGTATGGAGAATCTAATCCTAATAATCAGTTTTCTCAAGATCCTTATAGACAGTTTTACTTAAGTTTGGACTTAGACTTGACGAAAATAAAAACGAAATCGAAGTTTTTAAAAACGGTATTTTCTACCATTAATTTTATCAAAATTCCTGCTCCGACTTTAGAGTACAACAGTAAGGGGAATTTTAAATTCCACTTTTTGTATTTTTAATGTTCTTTATGGATGATAAAAATTGCTGGTCTTTTGTGTAAATCTGGATGTTCACTTTTCCAAGCTCGTACTTCTTTTGTCTTAATGTATTCTGTTGACAATGTAATATCTGCCGCAACACATAAATTTGTAGTGGGTGTTAATGTGGCTTTTAAATCTGTCAATAATTTTTCGTTTCGATAAGGAGTTTCTATAAAAATCTGAGATTGATCTTTATCTTTAGATAATTTTTCTAATTCTTTAATTGCTTTTTTTCTTTCGGATTTATCAATTGGTAAATACCCGTTAAATGCAAAACTTTGTCCGTTCATTCCAGAACTCATCATCGCCATTAAAATGGATGAAGGTCCAACCAACGGAACCACCTGAATATCTTTATCATGTGCCAACTTAACGATGGTTGCTCCTGGATCTGCAACAGCCGGAACTCCAGCTTCTGACAATAATCCAACAGAAATTCCTTCACTACAAACATCTAAATACGCATTTGTTTCAAGTTCTTCTGCGTATTTATCTAGTAACATAATTGTTAATGAAGATTGCGATTTTTTTGGTGTAATTTTTTTAATAAATCGTCTCGCTGTTTTCTCATTTTCAACAATAAAATAATCAATTTCTTCTATGACTTTCTTTACAGAAATTGGCATTACTTCTAACGGCTCGTTATCACCTAAAGTAGTTGGAATTAAATATAATTTACCTTTCATAATTATTTAATTTTATCAGCAATAATTGTACAAGCTTCATCTAGCATTTGATATACATTTTCAAAACCATCGTTTCCTCCATAATATGGATCTGGAACATCTTCATTTGAACTTGGATGAACTTCATTTAAAATCATGCTTACTTTTTGTTCATCATCTTTATCTCTCGATAACGCTAAAATATTCTGATAATTACTTTCATCCATCGCATAAATCAAGTCAAAAGTATCAAAATATTTTACTGTAAATTTTCTTGCACGTTGATTTGTTAAATCAATTCCGTATTTTTTTGCAACCGCAATAGAACGCTTATCTGGTAATTCGCCAACATGGTATGCTGCTGTTCCGGCAGAATCAACTTTTATAGCAGTATTTACTTTTGATTGTAAAATACCTTCCGCCAATGGAGAACGACAAATGTTTCCCAAGCAAACCATTAAAATTC